>JBEVIU010000125.1:0-29491 GCA_040510575.1 Acidimicrobiia bacterium
ATCCTGCTCACCGCAGCCATCGGCCGCAGGGTCTCGAAGAACCGGTGGACACCCGTGGTGGCGGCCGGCATCGTCGCGCTCGTCCCGAAGTTCGTGTTCCTGTCGGGGGTGGTGAACAACGACAACCTGGCGATCACGCTCGCTGCCGCGGCCACGCTGCTCTCGGTCGTGATGGTCACCGAGGTGTTGACACCGCGCCGAGAGCTGGCCGCGGCGATCGGCTTGGGCAGCCTGGGCGGCCTCCTCGCCATCACGAAATTCACGACCCTGCCGCTCATCGCCGCGTGGGTGCTCACGCTGCTCCTCGCGCGGTTGCGGTCGCGCCTCGTGTGCCTCGCCGCGTTCGTCGGGTCGTTCCTGCTCCTCAGCGGCTGGTGGTTCTGGATGAACATCGATCGCTACGGCGATCCGTTGGCCAAGCGGGCGAGCGAGGAGCACATCCGGGGCAAGTTCTTCATCGAGCTCGTGGGTGACTTCTCGATGCACCGGATGGTCGTCGAGGTCCCGCGAGCGATCTGGTGGCAGTTCTTCTACACGTCGGGATGGAACGGCTTCCGCTGGTCGGACCGCTGGTACGTCCCCTTCTGGGGCCTGCTCCTCGTCGGCCTCGTCGGCCTCGCCGTCAAGTTGCCGAGCACAGGTCGACGAGTGTTGCTCGTGCTCGCAGCGGTCGGAGTCTGCTCCTTGGCCTCGGTGTGGATGGTGGCGATCAGCAACACCAGCGTGCAGGCCCGCTACGCGCTGACCGGGCTCCCCGCGGTCGCCACGCTCGCGGCGCTCGGGTACGAACGTCTCCGCATCCCAGTGATGCTGCGGTTCGCCCTGCCGTTGATCGGTGTCATCGGAATCCTCGTCGCACTGCACAACGATGTGTTCGACGCGTTCCGGACGTGATCGCCTCGCTCAGCTGAGCCCGCCGTCGACGGCGGCGCGCACGGTCGCATCGAGCGAGGCATCCAGGCGCGTCGTCAGGTAGCGCCGCTCCGCTGCAGACGGCCCGAGCGCGAGCGCACCTCGGTAGGCGTCGGCAGCCTCGGCATGACGCCCGAGACGACGGAGCAGATCGGCGCGAGTGGCCGGCAGCAGGTGGTACCCCGCGAGTGCTCCGGAACGTTCGAGGTCGTCGAGCACCGGGAGCGCGGCATCGGGCCCATACGCCATCGCGATGGCGACGGCGCGGTTGAGTGCGACCACCGGTGTGGGCGTCATGCGCGCGAGCTCGTCGTACAACGTCGCGATCTCCACCCAGTCGGTCGTAGCCGCGTCGGGCGCCGACACGTGACAGGCCATGATCGCCGCGTGAACCTGATGCGGCCCCGGTCGCCCGTACCGGAGCGCCGCGTCGAGCGAGGCGATGCCCTCGTCGAGGAGCTCGCGGTCCCAGCGGGTGCGGTCCTGATCTTCGAGCGTGATGAGGTCCCCTGCGGCGTCGACACGCGCGTCGCGTCGGGCGTCGTGCAGCAACAGCAGCGCGAGGAGACCTCGCGCTTCGGGCTCGTCGGGCATGAGCGACACGAGGATGCGCGTGAGCCGGATCGCCTCCGCGCACAGCCCGACCCGCACGTGGTCGTCACCGCTCGATGCCGCGTAGCCCTCGTTGAACAAGAGCGAGAGCACGCCGAGCACGGCGCGGAGTCGGTCGGGCAGGACGTGCGCGGGTGGGATGCGGTACGGGATCCCGGCGTGGCGGATCTTGCGCTTCGCGCGCACCAGGCGTTGTGCCATCGTCGCCTCCGACACCACGAACGCCCGGGCGATCTCCTGCGTCGTCAGCCCGGCGAGCGTGCGGAGCGTGAGCGCGACTTGAGCATCGAGCGCGAGCGCGGGGTGACAACAGGTGAAGATGAGCCGGAGTCGATCGTCGGCGATGCCGGCATCGTCGGCCATGCCAGTACCGAGCTCCAACGGCTCGTCTGCCTCCGTGCCCGACGACATCGCGACCGCCTCCAGCTTCCGTGCGCCCGTCGCGACACGCCGCAACCGATCGACGGCCCGGTTGCGTGCGGTGGTCGTGAGCCACGCGCCGGGATTGCGCGGGACACCGTCGCTCGGCCAGTGCTCGAGCGCCGCGGCGAAGGCGTCCTGCGCGCAGTCCTCGGCGAGGTCCCAGTCGCCGGTCGTCCGGATGAGCGTGGCGACGATGCGCCCCCACTCGTCACGGAACGCCGACGCGAGCGCGACCTCGACCGCGCGCTCGCCGCCGTCGGGGCCGTCGGGATCGCGGGCTCCGAAGGAGTCCGCTACATCTCCCAGATCGGCCGCACTTCGATCGTCCCGAATTGTGCCCCCGGGATCTTCGCTGCGATCTCGACCGCTTCGTCGAGGTCCTTGCAGTCGACGAGGTAGAAACCGCCCATCTGCTCCTTGGTCTCGGCGAACGGTCCGTCGGCGGTGAGCACCTCACCGTCGCGCACCTGCACGGTGGTCGCGTCGGTGGTTGGGTAGAGACGCTCGCCTCCCTGGAGCACACCGCGCTTGGCCATGTCCTCGCTGAACGCCATGTACTCGTTGTGCATCGCCTCGGACTCGGCCGGGCTGGCCGCGGCCATGGCGCTCTCGTCGGTGCAGATCAGCAGTGCGTATCGCACGGTGGTTCCTCCTCGATTTCCGGTCGGTCGATCTCCGTTGGTCTACGAGAACGACGAACAGAGCAACGGGAATCGACAGACCATCGGGAGATTTCTCGGTCTCACGGCGCGTCTTCCAGAGCGCCGTCCGGACGGCGTGCGAACCGGGACGGGTTGTGACCGTGCACGGGCTCCTCGGAGCGCCACGGCCAGCCGCCGAAACCGGTGGCGCGGTAGTCGGCGATGGCCTGCTCGATCCCCGCGTCGTCGTTCATCACGAAGGGTCCGTGCTGGGTGACCGGCTGACTGATCGGCCGTCCCTGGAGGACCAACACCTCCGCCGGTTCGTCGGCCGAGACCTCGAGCTCGGCGTCGCTGCGCACGACCGCACCGGTTCCGGCGCCCAGCGGCTCGTCGCCGATGTGCACGTCACCGCCCTCGAACGCGTACAAGGTGCGCACGGTCGCCTCCCCGCGACACGGCGGCAGCACCAGGGACGCACCGCCGTCGAGGTGAAGGTGCCAGATAGCGACTTCGGTGTCGGGGTGCGACGCCCATGAGCTCGGCGGCGGTGAGGGCGGGACCAAGTGGTCGAGCGCACCGGCGATCACCGTGATCTCGGCGCGGGTGCCGTCCGCGCCGGTGACCACCCGGCGTGGGATGTCGGCGTCCCAGAGGATCGCGAAATACGGATCGGCGAGCTTGTCCTCAGCCGGGAGGTTCAACCAGATCTGGAACAGCTCGAGCGGGTTGTCGTCGTCGGGATCGAGGAGCGGGAACATCTCCGAATGGACGATCCCGCTCCCCGCGGTGAGCCACTGGACGTCACCTCGACCGAAACGAGCCTGCGCCCCGAGCGAGTCGGCGTGATCGACGAGACCCTGACGGACGTAGGTCACGGTCTCGAACCCTCGGTGCGGGTGCGGCGGGAAACCGGGCACGTCGTGTCCGTGGTACATGCGCCAGCCGTCGATGCCCTCGAAGTCTTGACCCAGATCGCGCTCGGCCAAGGAGACGTCCGGCCCGAACGAGTCGTTGGCCGGCGGGTAGGCGTCGTCGTGATGCACGCAGAACAAGAAGGGATCGATCGTCGGCCACTGGAAGCCGAGTTCGAACCGCTGGACGACGAGATCAGCCACGCGGCGAGCATACGACCGCGGCGACACGGGCCGGTGGGGCGCACCGATGCTCGAACGGTACGGTGCGCCGACGTGTGAGTCGGTGGCGTAGACCCGAGCATCGGGTCGGCGTGAGGAGTTGGCATGAGCTCGGAGTTCCGGATCGGCAAGCTGTTCCACCTCACGCCCCTCGTCGACAGCCTCGCCGACGCCGAGCGCTTCTTCGACAGCGTCTTCTCTCCGCACTGCATGATGCGCAACTACTCGCCGCACTGGCATCGCGACGCGGCGATCTACATCATCAGCGGCACGTCGATCGAGCCCATGGAGTGCTACGGGCCACGCGAGGGCGAGGCCCAGGGCTCGAGTTGGTACCGCTACGTGCAGAAGAACGGACCGCGTGTCCACAACACCGCCTTCTACGTCGAGAACCCCGACGCGCTCGCTCGGCGTTTCGCCGAGGTCGGTGTGCGCACCACCGACGGTGGCGCGCCGGGCGCCGTGTTCGCGCATCCGAAGGACACGCCGGGGATGCTCGAATTCTCGACCGACACGTACTGGCGCGACGTCGACCCGCGCTTCAGCCCGCACTGGGACGCGTTCGCAGCCGACTTCTGGTCGCGCCATCCGCTCGGTGTCGCACGCCTGTCGCACATCACCACGGTGGTGCACGACGCCGAGGCAGCGAAGAAGTTCTTCGTCGATGTGCTCGACGCGGTACCGCTCGACGCGCAATCGTCAACGGTCGACGCTGCGACGGCCACGTTCGTCATGGTCGGTGAGGACACCGTGCTGGAACTGGCGCAGCCGACTGACGCGTCGTCCCCGCTCGCAGCGACCCTCGACACCGTGGGCCAGGTGGTCACCAACGTGACCTTCACGGTCGGCGACGTCGAGCAGGCGGCGACGTTCCTCGAGCGCACCCCGGCGTCGATCCTCTCGACCTCGGATCACGAGATCGTGCTCGACGGCACCACCACGTGGAACACCGAGTTCCGGTTCACCGACCGCGTGTTGGCCGGCGATCCCCGCGTCGGCTGAATCGGCGCGTGGCGCCGCGCCTCGGTCAGTCTCGGATGCTTCAACCGCTCGTCAGTGGGCGCCGCTGAGGTAGTCGTGCACCGAACGAACTGCGCTGGAGCCCTCCCCCACCGCCGCCGCCACGCGCTTCAACGAGCCGCGCCGCACGTCGCCCACCGCGAACACTCCGGGGACCGAAGTCTCGAACGGCAGTGGCTCGCGTGACTGGAACTCAGGATCCGTGAGCGCCGTCTCCATGAGCGCGCGGTCGGTGAGCACGAAACCGCGCTCGTCGAGCTCGACCGCGCCGTCGAGCCAACCGGTGGCCGGCTCGGCGCCGATGAAGCAGAACAACCCGGCGCAGGGAACGTCGCTCGTGGTGCCGGTCGTCGTCTCGACGAGCGTCACCGACTCGAGGAAACGATCACCCGCGAGGGCACGGACCTCGGTGGTGGTCCGCAGCATGATCCGTGGGTCAGCATCGATCCGCTCGACGAGGTAACGCGACATGCTGGCCGCGAGGTCGCTCCGTCGGACCGCGATCGAGACCGCACACCCGTGTTGCGCGAGGTAGATCGCGGCCTGCCCGGCAGAGTTGCCACCACCGACCACGACGACCGACGAACCTGCGCAGAGCCGTGCCTCCAGGTCGGTCGCCGCGTAGTACACGCCGGCGCCCTCGAATCGTTCGAGGTCGTCGACTGCGAGGCGCTGATACCGGGCGCCGGAGGCGATGATCACGGCCCGGGCCGGGATCTCACTGTCGTCGGCGAGCAACACGGCATGGAACCCTGACTCGGTCCGGAGCCCGATCGCAGCACACGGCGAGTTCAATCGCGCACCCAGCCGCTGCGCCTGGATCGCGGTGCGCGACGCGAGGTCTTCGCCCGAGATGCCGTTGGGAAAGCCGGCGTAATTCTCGATGCGTGAGCTCGCGCCGGCCTGGCCGCCGGTCCCGACCGCATCGATCGAGACCGTGTCGAGTCCTTCCGACGCTCCGTACACCGAGGCAGCGAGACCCGCAGGACCACTCCCGACGACGACGAGATCGAACACGTACCCCGGTGGTGATCGGAACGTGAGCCCGAGGTGGTCGGCGAATTCCCCCGGCGACGGATGACGAAGTGTCAGCGTCGACGTGACGACGACCGGGGTGTCGCGGCTCCGCAATCCCATGCTCGCGAGGAGGACATCGACGTCGTCCGCATCCTCGAGGTCGATCCACTCGTAGACCAGGTTGCTCCGCGCCGCGAACGACCGCAGCGCCATGGCCTCCGGTGAGAAGCGCGACCCGATGATGCGCACCGCCCGGTTGCCTGGTCCGGCGCGCAGGAGCTCGCGGCGCGCCATCAGCGCGCGGAAGATCACATCCGCGAGTTCGGGGTTCGAGCTCATCAGGCGGCGAAAGTCGTCGAGCGGGATGCGGAGCACGCGGCCGGGGCGGGCCATCGTCGCCGTGAGGTACGGCCGCTGCCCGGTGAGCAGGTTCAGCTCGCCCAGGAACCGCCCAGGGCCGTGCGTCACGATCACATGGTCACCGGTGTCGTCGCTGCGCACGATGTCGACGGCGCCTTCGAGCACCACGTAGAAGTCGTACGACGCGTCGCCGGCTCGGAACAGCACGTCACCGGCGTCGACTGCGCGCTCCACGCCGTACCCCTGCAACGCGAGCAGTGCTTCGGCGCTGAGCTCGGGTGCTGCAGGATCGGGGAGCACGTACTCCGCGTGCTCCGGATCCGATTCCGTCGGGTCGACCTGCGGCAGCTCGCTCACCCCGCCACGGTACCGGGGGCGCGCGCGGTGACCCGGCGGATGCTGGGCGCGCGCAGTGCGGAGGGTGTATTCATGTCCTGTCACCGCAGGAGACGCAATCGTGCGGTGGTCGTGTGGTGTGCCGGTCATGAAGCGTGCCGGTCGGTGAGGTGTGGCATGGGTGCGATCGGGAAGCCGAAGCGTGAGATCTTCATCCCCCTCCCTCCCGCGACGGCGCCGGTTCCCGCGCCCGAGCCCGCGCCGCTCCCCGAACCGCGCCCCGAACCGGTGCCGGTAGGCGTGTGATCACGTGAGCGTGCCCCGCGACGTGCTCGCGACGCCGATCGAGGCGAGCAAGCTGGCGCGGCTCGGCATGGATCACGGTCGGGTCGTGTTGCGCGCCGCGTTCTTCCGACAGTTCGGCGCCGTGTATGGCGCCGACGCCGCGGCGGAGTGCCCACTTCACCTGCACGACGCACCACAGCTCGACTGCAGCTGCGGCTTCCACGCCACCACTGACGACGATCACCTTGCTCGCCTCGGGGTCGACGAACCCGATGTGGCCCTCCTCCGCGTCGAGCTCGCGGGGCACGTCATCGAGCACGAGCGCGGCTTCCGGGCCAGCCACCAGCGCACCCGCGAGGTGCAGGTCCACGGGACGTGCGTGCGGTGCGGCAATCCCGCCGAGGTGCTGCATCGACGCCGGTTCGGCGCGCTCGTCCCCTCGTGTCGCCGCTGCACCCGGCATCCCATGGCGCTCCCCGAAGCCGAGGCATCGCTGGGTGTCCCCGTGCGGTTCCTCGATCGGTCGTCTCCACGTTCGTCACTCGGCCGGCGGTTCGCGTTCGTCGCGCTCCAGATGCTGGTACCCCTCGTGGGGCTCGTGTCGGCGGCAGCATTGGCGGTCGCCTGGTCATCGGCGATCCCGCTCATGGCGGTCCAGCTCGGGCTGCTGACCTGGCTCGTGGCCACGCCGTGGTCGTTCCCACGCCTCGCCCGCGCGCTCGGCCTGCGCGACGGCGAGCCCACACGGTTGGAACACCGGTGGGGTCGCGCCGTGACCGCGGTCGTCGTCCTCTGCGATTTCACCGTCGCCGTCCTGGCGCTGTCGCGCTTTCGCGCCTACTGACGTCGCGCCAGGTTTCCATCCTCCGGCGAACGGGCACTCCACCGCGATGAAGACACCCGACTGGGCCCGTGGAACGATCGACCGCGTGGCGGGCGCGTCGGGACTCGACGACATCGCAGCAGCCGCGCAAGGGGTGAACCGGCGCGTGATCGGTGACGGCGCGGCAGCCGACTTCCTCCGTGGCACCTGGCTCGGGCACCCTCTGCACCCAGTGCTCACCGATCTCCCGATCGGCTTCTGGACGTCGGCCATGGTGCTCGACGTCGTCGGTGGGCGCAGTGCTGCGGCCGCGGCTCGCAGCATGGTGGGCTGGGGTGTCGTGTCCGCGTTGCCGACCGCTGCGGCGGGCGCGGTCGACTGGCGCGACACGCGCGACGGTGATCGCCGCATCGGCCTCGTACACGCGGCGTTGAACGTGACCGCGCTCGGGTGCTACGTGGCGTCGTGGTTCGTACGCCGGCACCACCGGGGTCGTGGCATCCTGCTCGGCTTCGCGGGCGGGACCTTGGCGACTGCGGCCGCGTACTTCGGCGGTGAGCTCGTGTTCCCGAGCGATCCGCCCACCCAAGAACGTGACGTCACGTGACGATCACCCCGCTGGCGAAGTGACACCGGTTCGCGATTCGCCGATCTACCAGGCGTAGGCCTCGGGCGCGCGCCCTCCGGGACCCGGGAAGATCGCGTCGAGCTCCGCGAGCACGTCGTCGGAGAGCTCCACGTCGAGTGCTCCCATCGCGGTGTCGACCTGCTCGACCGTGCGCGGTCCGATGATCGGCGCCGTCACCACCGGGTTGTGCAGGAGCCACGCGAGCGCGACATCGGCCGGCGGCGCACCGATCTCCGCGCACAGCTTCTCCCACGCTTCGAGCTGGGTGCGCTTCGCCTCGATCTGCGTGTGCATGCGCTCGTTGCCACGCCGCCCACCCGCGGCGCGGTCAGCGAGCACCCCGCCGAGCAAGCCGCCTCCGAGGGGGCTCCAGGGGATGACGCCGAGGCCGTAGTCCTCGCACGCGGGGAGCACTTCGAGCTCGATCATGCGCGCGTTCAGGTTGTAGAGGCTCTGTTCCGACACGAGCCCGAGCGTGTTGCGCCGCGCCGCCGCTTCGTTCGCCTTCACGAGGTGCCAACCGGCGAAGTTGCTGCTGCCGACGTAGAGCACCTTGCCCTGCTGCACGAGGAGATCCATGGCTTGCCAGATCTCGTCCCACGGAGTGTCGCGGTCGACATGGTGCATCTGGTACAGGTCGATGTGATCGGTCTGCATGCGACGCAGGCTGTCTTCACAGGCTTGCCGGATGTGCAGCGCCGAGAGCTTGCCCTCGTTCGGCCACTGGCTCCGCGTGTTGTACACCTTCGTCGCGATCACCGACTTCTCTCGGCGGCCGTCGCCCTGCGCGAACCAGCGTCCCACGATCGACTCGGTGAGCCCGCGGCCGTCGCCGTACACGTTGGCCGTGTCGAAGAAGTTGATGCCGAGCTCCAGGCCGCGGTCCATGATGCGGAACGCCTCGTCTTCATCGGTCTGGAAGCCACCGCCCTGGGCCGGCATCCCGAAGTTCATCGTGCCGAGGCAGAGCGGGCTGACGCGAAGGCCGGTACGTCCGAGAAATCTGTAGTCCATTCGCCGACACTATGTTGCGCTGCGACAGACCAACGGCCTCACGCCGGATCGCGCCGGTCAGAGCTCGTGCTGTTCGGCGGGAAATCCCGCTGCACGCATCGCGTCGAACACCCGCGCGGCATGTGCCGCGTCGACCGTCTCCAACACGAAGCTCACACGGGCGCGCTGCAATGCGATGTCGCTCGTGAGGCGCCCGTGCTCGACCTCCACCACGTTCGCGCCGGCACCCGCGATCACCGCAGCGATCTCAGCCAGGCGACCGGGCGTGTCGTCGATGTCGACGAGGATGCGAACGAGTCGACCCTGGCGTCCGAGGCCGCGCAGGATCACCGACGCGAGGACGCGCGGCTCGATGTTGCCACCGGACACCACGAGCACCACGGTGCGGCCGGCGAACCGCTCCGGTGAATCCAACATGGCTGCGAGCGGCGCGGCGCCCGCGCCTTCGGTCACGGTCTTCTCGAGCTCGAGGAGATACGTGATCGATTCCTCGATCCTCGCTTCGCTCACCGTGACGAGATCGTCCACCAGCGCGCGCACGATCGGTCCGGTGAGCGTCCCCGCCGCGGCCACCGCGATGCCGTCGGCGATCGTGGCTTCTCCGACGAGCCCAGGCGCGCGGTCGCCGTGGAAGCCGCGGACCATTGCGGGATAGCCCTGGGTCTGGACGCCCATCAGCTCGATCGCGCGATCGTCAGCGCTGCGTCGGCTCGCATCGCCGCGCACCGCGACGGCGATTCCCGCGAGCAGTCCCCCGCCACCGACCGGAGCGACGATGACGTCGACGTCGGGCACCGCCGCGAGGATCTCGAGACCGATCGTGCCTTGTCCCGCGATCACGAGGGGATCGTCGTACGGATGCACGAACACCAACTGATCGACGGCGCCGAGCTCGAGCGCAACCGCCGTTGCGGCGGCGACGTCGACGCCGCGCACCACGACGGAGGCGCCCAGCTCCCGAGTGCGGGCGATCTTGGTGAACGGCGTGCGCTCGGGCACCACGATCGTCGCAGGGATCCCCAGCGCACGCGCGTGGTAGGCGACGCCTTGCGCGTGGTTGCCGGCCGATGCGGCGATCACTCCGCGGGCGCGCTCGGCCGACGAGAGGGCGAGCAGCCGGTTGCGTGCACCGCGGTCCTTGAACGAACCGGTGCGCTGGAACGTCTCCAGCTTCACGTACACGTTCGCACCGGTGAGCTCCGACAGCGCAGGCGACGCCGCGCACGGCGTGTCGACCACGTGGCCGGCGAGCGCGTGCGCGGCGGACTGCACCATGTCGAACGTCACGCGCTGGGTCGTCACGGGCACGGCAATCGCGGGGAGCGGATCGGGGCCGGGCACGCCCGGACTCTACGAGGGCCGGCTCCCCAACCGGCGCGAGATCATCTCGCGCCGGATGCCGGGTCCTCCGGATCGGTGTGCGGATCCGGCCACTCTCCACCCCCGTCCTCGTTGCCCGGCCCGACGTTCTGCTGCTCGATCACGACCGTGCCCTCGTCGGTCTCGATGGGCGCGCTCGAGTAGAGACGAGCTTCCGGGTCGTCGGCCACCTCACTCGGGTCGACGCGGTTGTGAATCGTTGGCGGCGACACGTGGTGCGGGACCGGCGCGGGCGGTGTCGCCGCCGGTTCCGGAGACGTCGGTTCCTCGACCGCGTCCGCGGCGACGCGCACGGCCGCGGGGCTCGAGGAGGCGAGGCGCTCAGCGGGCGAAGCGCCGCTGTCGACGGCGTCGAAGGTCCAGTCCGGCTGCTTCGCCGCTTCCCGTTCGTCGAGTTGGGCGACGCCGTCGGCGAGATCGACGATGGGCGCGATCACGTACACCGGAGCGCCCAAACGCTCCCGGTGCGCGTGGGCAGCGACATCGGGGAACTGCTCGGTGATGCTGGTGATCACTCGTTGCTGCTGGCTGGCCAATGAGCAGCGCGCGCTGTCCGCAACCGTCGCGATGCGATCGGCGATGCGGTCGAGATCGCGCTCGGACGCGTCGGAGCGACGCACGTGGTCGAGCAGCTCGGACAAGGCAACGCCATCCTGCTTGCACGGTGTGCACTGGCCACACGACTCCACCGCGAGGAACCGCGACACGCCGGCGGCGACGGCCGCGAGGTCCGTGTCGTCGTCGAACGCGATGAAACCGGCCGCGCCGAGGCCACTGCCGATGCTGTCCATCCCCTCGTGGCTCACCGGTACGTCGAAGCGCGACGCCGGCACCAGCGGGTTGGCGACCCCCGACATCGCGGCGACCAGGCGACGTCCCGGGCGGGCGCCGCCGCCGATCCGATCGAGCACGTCTGCGAGCGGTGTGCCCATCGCAACCTCGGCGACACCGGCATGGTCGGTTGCGCCGCTGACGGTGCAGACGACGGTCCCCGGGGAGGCGTCGGTGCCGACCTGGCGGAACCACTCGGGTCCGAAGGCGAGGATCCCAGGCACGTTCGCGAACGTCTCGACGTTGCTCACGAGCGTCGGCGGCGCGCCGGTGCCGTCGGCCATCACCTCTCGTGCCGGTTCGGGCGAGCCGCTCGGCCCGACTTCGTCGAGCCCGTGGCGATATGGCGGCGCGACACGCGGGAACGGCGGGCGTCCTTCGAGCGCCTCGAGCAGCCCGGTCTCCTCGCCGTACAGGTACTCCTGCGGGCCGCCGAAGGTGAGGAGCTCGATCCCCCGTGCTTCGGCCGTCTCCCGCCACACGTCGAGCGCGTCCTCGAGCACTGCGAGCTCCCGCACGAACGACGCCTTCAACGCGAACACGATGCGGTCGGCGCCCAGTGTGCGCGCGGCGATCAACGCGCCCTCGACGACCGCGTGTGGGTTGGCGCGGAGGATCGCCCGGTCCTTGAACGATCCCGGTTCGCCTTCCGCCGCGTTCACGACGACGGTCGCGGGTGCGATCGGGCCCTCGTGCGAGAGCACGGCTTCCCACTTCCGCGCTGTCGGGAAGCCGGCGCCGCCGCGACCGCGCAGCCCGGCTGCGCCAAGATGCTCGATGACGCCGGCCGTTCCGAGCTTGTCCGCCGCGTCCAGGCCGCGGCCACCCACCCCGGCCGACTCGTACCGTTCGCGCGACAAGCGGGGTTCGTCCGGCAACACCCGCGGCGAGAATGTCGTGTTCGCTCCAATCATGTCCCGGTTGTTACCCGGGTGGGCGCCGAGCGATGCGCAGCATGCGGAATGGTCGACGGAGGTCCGTTCGGATCGCCCGCTCATCGCGACCGTCGACCTCACCGACGACCACGGCTGCCCGCGGTGCGCTCGTGTCGATCCACCCGCGCTGACGTGGTCGCTCGACGGAACGATCCTCAGGTCGGGAGCCAGGGGTCGCGCCAGCCTCCCGACCGCGCGACCAGATGGGACGCCGCGTCCGGGCCCCAGCTGCCCTGCGCGTAGGACTGCACCGGGGGCGGCGCGTCGATCAGCGGTTGCAGGATGCGCCAGGTCTGCTCGACCGCGTCCTCGCGTGTGAACTGCGTGCGGTCACCGTGCATCGCTCCGTAGAGGAGCACTTCGTACGGTGTCGGCCCCTCGCCGCCTTCGCTGGCGAGGTCCATGTCGAGGTGCACGTCGCGCAAGGCCATCTCGCCCGGCGCCTTCGCTTCGAGCTGGATGCGAGCCCCGGGCATCGGGCCGATGCGGAGCACGAGCTGGTTCGGACCGGGCCGGCGCTGGTGATCAGCGGCAAATCCGAGGCGCGGCGGGTGCTCGAACACGATGCGGACCTCGGTGACCGTGACCGGCATCGTCTTGCCGGCGCGGATGTAGAACGGCACATCGGCCCAGCGCCAGTTGTCGATGTGGAGCTGCATCGCGACGAACGTCTCGGTCTGCGAACCGGGAGCGACGCCGGGCACGTCGAGGTAGCCGTCATACTGACCGCGCACGACGTGCGTCACGTCGATGTCGGGCATGGCGATGAACACGTCTCGTTTGCGGTCGGTGATCGAGTCGATCGAGTGCCCAGTGGGCGGTTCCATGGCGACCATGCTCAACACCTGCATGAGGTGGTTCTGCACCACGTCGCGCATGGCGCCGACGCGGTCGTAGAACGAGCCGCGATCCGACACGTCGAAGTCCTCGGCCATGGTGATCTGCACCGACGAGATGAACTGCCGGTTCCAGATCGGTTCGAGCATCGTGTTGGCGAAGCGCAGGAACATCACGTCGGCCACCGACAGCTTCCCGAGGAAGTGATCGATCCGATACAGCTGCGGCTCCTCGATGTACGCGTGGAGTTGCTCGTTGAGCTCCTGGGCCGACGCGAGATCGTGACCGAACGGCTTCTCCACCACGACTCGCGCGCCGGGGGTGAGCCCGGCGTCGTGCAGTCCACGCACGACCCGGTCGAACAACGACGGCGGGATCTCGAGGTAGAACACCACGGTCTGCGCGGTACCGAGCTTCTTGGCGAGGCGCTCGTAGGTGTCGGCGTCGTCGAAATCGCCTTGCACGTAGCTGAGGCGCGCGACGAACCGGTCGAACACGTCCTGTTCGAACGGAGCGTCGCCCAACGATGCGCGCGCGTGCTCGCGCAGATCGTCGTCGGACCACGCGTCGACCGCGACCCCGATCACCGGGCAATCGAGCAGCTTCCGACGTTCGAGCAGGTACAACGACTTGAACGTCATCTTCTTTGCGAGGTCGCCTGTGATGCCGAACACGACCAGCGCGTCGGCAGGAACGTGATCGGGATCAGACGAGGTCGGTGCGTTCGCGGCCATCAACGGACGTTACCGCCGGGTGTCGCGCGGTGTGCGAGGATCCCGTGGTGACACGCAGGGAGGGGAGCCGGGAGTGACGAGCACGACGACCTCGGGCGAGCAGACCATGGGCACGGCCGCCAAGGCCGTCCTGGTCACCCTCACTGCGGCGCAGTTCGTGATGATCCTCGACGCGTCGGTGATGAACGTGTCGATCGCAACGGTGGCGAAGGACCTGGGCACGACGGTGACCGGGATCCAGACCGCGATCACCATGTACACGCTCGTGATGGCTTCGTTGATGATCACCGGCGGCCGGATGGGCGCCATCCTCGGGCGCAAGCGTGCGTTCACGATCGGCTGCGTGATCTATGCCGCCGGCTCCTTGACCACCGCGCTCTCGCCCAATCTCGGCGTGCTGATGTTCGGCTGGTCGGTCCTCGAGGGCGTCGGCGCCGCGCTCGTGATGCCGGCGATCGTGGCGCTGGTGGCGTCGAACTTCGTGAAGTCCGAACGGCCCAAGGCCTACGGCATCGTGACCGCCGGCGGCGCGATCGCAGTGGCCGTCGGCCCGCTGATCGGCGGGCTGTTCACCACGTACTGGTCGTGGCGGTACGTGTTCGTGAGCGAGGTGCTCATCATCGGCGTGGTGCTCCTCCTCAACCGGCGCACCGCCGACACACCCAAGGAGGAGGGTGCGCGCCTCGACCTGGTGGGCACCGCGCTCTCCGCGCTCGGGCTCGGGCTGCTCGTCTACGGCGTCCTCCGGGCGGGAACCTGGGGCTTCGTGCTGCCCAAACCCGACGCGCCGAGGTGGTTCGGGTTGTCGCCGGTGATCTGGCTGCTCCTCGGTGGCGGCGTCGTGCTGCTCGGCTTCCTCGAGTGGGAGAAGCACCGCCGCGACACTGGTCAGGCGGCGCTCCTCGACCCTGCCATCCTGCGCGTCAAGCTGTTGCGGACTGGGCTCGTCTCCTTCTTCTTCCAGTACTTGTTGCAGGCCGGCCTGTTCTTCGCGGTGCCGCTGTTCCTGTCGATCGCCCTCGGGCTCTCGGCGATCGACACCGGTGTGCGGCTCCTCCCGCTGTCGATCACCCTCGTCATCGCGGCGGTGGGGATCCCCAAGCTCTTCCCGAAGGCGTCGCCACGTCTCGTCTGCCAGATCGGGTTCGTCGCGCTCTTCCTCGGTCTCGTCGTCTTCGTGCTGGGGCTCGACGAAGGCGCCGGCGCCGAGATCACGACGTGGCCGATGCTCCTCGCCGGGCTCGGGATCGGCGCGCTCGCGTCGCAACTCGGCGCGGTGACGGTGTCGTCCTTGCCCGACGAGTTGAGCGGCGAGGTCGGCGGGCTGCAGAACACGTTCTCGAACCTCGGCATCTCGATCGGGACCGCGCTCGCGGGCGCAGTGCTGATGTCGGCGCTCACCGCGTCCTTCTTCGGAGGGCTCGCGACGAACCCTGCGGTCCCCGATGACTTGTCGTCGAAGGCCCAGGTCGAGCTCACGAGCGGCGTGCCGTTCATCTCCGACGCCGACCTCGAGGCCGCGCTCGACGACGCGGGCGTCAAGGACGCCACCGCGACGGCCGTCGTCGACGAGAACGCGGAAGCTCGCCTCGACGCGCTCCGAGCCTCCCTGTCGGTGCTCGCGGTGCTGGCACTGGTCGCGCTGTTCTTCAGCCGCGGCATCCCCACCACGCCCGTCGGCGCCGAGCCGACCCAGCCGGAACACACCGTCGCCGTCTAGTCAGCTCCGCGAGGATGACGACGTGACCGGCGACCCGTCTCTGCTCGACAACGCGGTCTGGCACGCGCTGACGACCGAGCAGGCGTCCGTCGCTGAAGGCGACGGACGAGCGCGGCGGTTCCCCTCCGACGTCTCCGTGTTCGGCGCGGTCGACACGTTCGATGACGCGTCGTGGACCGACCTGGCAGTGCTCACGCGACGCGCCGGGCAGGTCACGCTGTTCCGCGACGCGATCCCTCTCGCTCCTCCCGGATGGGAAGTGTCCCTCGAGGGAATCGGGCACCAGATGGTGCTCGAAGTGCTCCGCGCCGCACCGGTACCGCCGGTACGTCGACTCACTGCGGACGACGTCCCGCGCATGCTCGATCTTGTCGCTCGCACGCGCCCTGGCCCGTTCGCGACCCGCACGATCGAGCTCGGGAGCTACTTCGGGGTGTTCGACGGCGACGAGCTCGTCGCGATGGCCGGCGAACGGCTTCGGCTGCCTGGATACACCGAGATCAGCGCCGTCTGCACGACCCCGAGCGCACGCGGACGCGGCCTGGCCGCGGGGGTGAGCACCCACGTCGCGGCAGGGATCCTCGCCCGCGGCGACACTCCCTTCTTGCACCACGCGCTCGAGAACGACGGCGCGCGCCGCGTGTACGAGGGTCTCGGCTTCGTGTTCCGACGCCGCGTCGTGTTCCGGACCTTGCATCCACCTGTGGGAGGCGCGCTGATTTCGCCACCTGCGACGACCGCCACGAACGACCCCGACGAGTAGCGTGGCGATGCCGCGCCGACGCGGGCACGTCCCGACGTCACTGCTCGAGTCCCCGGTGGTGAACGCCCACACATCGAGGCCGGAGGCTTCTCAGTTGACCTTTGACGACGAACGCATCGCGCTGTTCCTCGACTACGAGAACCTCGCCATCGGCGCCCGCGAAGCACTCGGGCGGCCGAACTTCGACTTTCTGCCCATCGCCGACGCACTCGCGGAGCGTGGACGCGTCGTGGTACGCCGGGCCTATGCCGACTGGTCGAACTTCGAAGAAGACCGTCGGATGCTCACGCGCCACCAGATCGAGCTCATCGAGATCCCGCAACGCATGGGTGCGGTGCGCAAGAACGCAGCCGACATCAAGATGGCCGTCGACGCGGTCGAGCTCTCGTTCGAGCGCGACTACATCACCACGTTCGTGCTCGGCACCGGCGACAGCGACTTCACGCCGCTCGTGCACAAGCTGCGGGAGCTCAACAAGCGAGTCATCGGCGTCGGCGTCGAAGCGTCGACATCAGCGCTGCTCCCGCCGGCGTGCGACGAGTTTCTGTTCTACGAGCGGCTCGAGGGCGTCGAGCCCGGCGTGCGTCGCACCACCGCACGCCGTGGGTCACGCCGCCCGAGCACGCCGACCGAGCCCACGGAACCCACGGCCGTGGAAGCCGCCACCCCACGAGTCGACAGTGCCGACCTCGGCGTCGCAGTGACGCAGACGCTCGCCGGACTCGAGCGAAGCAGCAACGGCCCCGTGCTCGCGTCGATGCTCAAGCGCACCATGTTGCGCAAGGACCCGACGTTCAACGAGGCCGACTACGGCTTCCGCGGGTTCGGTGAGCTGCTGCGTCACCTCGCGAGCACCGGCGTCGTCGACCTCGCGTCAGGGAGTGCGAACGGCGACCCCGAGGTGACGTTCCCGGAGCACACGCACGACGAGGACGCCGCCTTCTCGTTGCTCGTCGACACCGTCAAGCGCCTCGCGAGCACCAAGGCCGGGCCGCCGCATCTCTCCGGCCTCAAGTCGCAGTTGCGCAAAGTCGACCCCGACTTCACCGAGAAGAAGTTCGGCTACGGGGGGTTTCTCCAGTTCGCGAAGGCGGCCCGCACGAAAGGCCTGATCGAGATGGACTTCGACATCGCGGCCGAGGACTACGTGCTGCGGGTGCCCGCCGATCCGGCCTGAGTCCGAGTCAGAACCTGAGCCGAGGTTCGATCGCGTCGGCGGCGCCCCCACGCGGTGAGCCCTTTCGGCTTGAACACCGAGAGAACGGTGGCGACCGCGAGCACCACCACGTGGGCGACCGCACCGTGAGCGAGCGGTGTCGATGCGCTGCCGTCGACGGCCGCTGAGTGTGCGAATCGAGCGAGCAACACCGCGTCGGTGACGATCACGGCCACCGAGATCACGATCTTTGCCACGACCCACCAGTGTCGAATGAACCCGTACTTCGTGCCAAGGCTCAGGATCGCGCCGGTCACGACCGCCGCGACGCCGAGCGGGATCGACAACCACGGGAACATCTCGAGCGTCCGGTACATCGAGTGTTCGAACTCGCCGTCACGCGTCGTGTCGGCGACGATCGCCACGAACGCGACCATGGCCGCGACCCCGAACCACCCCACCGAGGTGAGCACGTGGGCAGTGAGCGCGACCTTGTGCGCGCGCCGGCGCAATCGGAACCGCGGTTCCGGACGTCGGGTCGGGACCGGTCGGTCGAGCACGGCACTCATGCCGGCAGCCGCTCGTGCTCGACATTGGCCCGAACGCGTTCGAGTGTCGCGGCGAGGCGCTTCACGTCGTCGGCATCGAGCCCGGTTCGGAGTTGCTGGTCGAACGTGACGACCACTCGACGTAGGCGGGCGAACAGGGCTTCGCCCTCGACGGTGAGCTCGACGCGCTGCACGCGCCGGTTCTCCGGGTCACGATGGCGCTCGACGAGATTGGCCGCCTCCATCCGGGCGAGGTGGTGCGTGAGCGTCGGGCCTTCGATGCCGACCGCGGCCGCGAGGCTGCGCTGTGCGCCGTGACGCCGACCCATCAGGGACGCGAGCACCGACCACACGGGCAATGATCCGCCCTCCGCGGCCAGCGCGTCGTCGAGGGCGCGGCCAAGCACGCGTGCCGTGCGAGTGAGCTGGAGGCCGATCGGTTCGATGGGAGGCGGTGGCATGGCGCGAAGCATAGACGTCGAACGATTCGATGTCAATGTATCCGAGGAAGCCGTCGTTTTGACGACGTGAACGAGCGTTCGTAGGGTCGACGCATGTCCGAAGCAGACGCTCGATGACCGGCGGGAATTGGCTGCGCGACAAGGCGGCGTTCGTGGGGTTCGGCCACACCCGCTACGGACGACGGGGTGAGCTGGGCGACAACGGGCCGGTGCCGCTGGTGATCGAAGCGGTCGAGAAGGCCGCCGAGGACGCCGGCATCAGCCCGGCCGACATCGACGGGTACAGCTCGTACTCCAACGACAGCGTCGACGCCGGGACCCTGGCCTCGGCGTTCGGCTCCCCCGACCTGCGGTTCACCGCCATGGGCTGGGGCGGCGGCGGGGGCGCCATGGGCGGCGCGTACATGTACGCGGCGATGGCCGTCGCCACCGGCCAGGCCAACTACGTGGCCATCACCCGGGGTGTCGTGCAGGGCGGGCAGTTCGGGAACCGATTCGGTGGCATGGGCCGCACTGATGCGCCCCGCTTCCCCGGCCTGCAGACACCGGGCCAGAGCTTCGCGCTGGCGGCCCGTCGCCACATGCACGTCTACGGCACCACGATCGACCACTTCGGCGAGATCGCGATCAACGCGCGGCGCAACGCTGCCAACAATCCCGACGCGCGCTTCCGCGAAGAGATCACGATGGAGGACCACCACGAGTCGCGCATGATCTGCGATCCGCTCCGGCTTCTCGACCACTGCATGGAGTCCGACTCCGGCAGCTGCGTCATTCTCACCTCGGCCGAGCGGGCCAAGGACCTCAAGCAGCCGCCGGTGCATCTCGCCGGCGTGGCGATGGGCGCGCCGTATCGCTGGGGCGCGGGCATGTTCGGCGGCAACAACATGTCCGAGGAAGACTTCATGTCGGCCGGGCAACGCACCATCGCCGACGACCTGTACGCGAACGCCGGGATGGGCCCTGACGACATCGACGTGGCCCTGATCTACGACCACTTCACCCCGATGGTGCTGATGGGGCTCGAAGACTTCCAGCTCTGCCCCAAGGGCGAGTCGGGACCGTTCGTTGCCGACGGCAACATCCGGCGCGAAGGCTCGATTCCAGTGAACACCCACGGCGGCAACCTCGCCGAGGTCTACAACCACGGCATGAGCCACGTGTATGAAGGCATGCGCCAGCTGCGCGGCACGTCGACGAACCAGATCGACGGTGCCGAGGTCGCGCTCGTGGTCGCCGGCTCCAGCCCCACACCCTCGAGCGCGCTGCTCCTCCGGAAAGGATGATGATGGCCGACGAACGGGTGCAGCTCCCCCAGCCGGGGTGGAGCCCGCTCACCGAGGGCTACTGGAGAGCCGCCCACGATGGCCGCCTCGTCGTGCAGCGCTGTTCGAGCTGCGGCACCCACCGCTGGCCGCCGTCGTACGCGTGCTACCACTGCCGTTCCACGGAATGGACCTGGGACGACGTCCCCGGGACCGGCACCGTGTTCAGCTACACGTGGGCCGACACGCGCGCCGTCGCCGACTCGCCGTTGTACAACATCGCCGTGGTGGAGCTCGACGGCACGCAGGGCGAACCCGTACGAGTTCTGTCGCGCGTGCTCGACGTCGACAAGGAGCAGCTCCGGTGCGATCTCCCGGTGAGCGTCACGTTCGAGCCGTTCGACGACGAGGTCGCGGTGCCGATGTTCAAGCTGCGCGATTGACTCACGGACCGTCGGGTTCGTGGCACCGATGACGAGCCCCGCGCGCACACCAACCGTCATCGGACCGATCGTCGGCGCCCAACCACCTTGGAACGCGCCGCGCGCCGACGTTTCGGCGCTCGGCTACGTCGTCGAGGAGTACCAGATCGAAGGGGTTGCCGACGCCTACCGGCTTCGCCCGGGCACGTCGCCCGCCATCGAGGGACAGTGGGACGTCGACGTGTTCGACGACGCCGAGTACCGCACCCGCATCCTCGTGGTCCGTCCCACCGATGCGGCGCGCTTCAACGGCACCGTTGTCGTCAATTGGCAGAACGTCTCAGCCGGGGTCGAAGGAGGGGCGCCGTCCGACGAGATCTACCAGGGCGCGGCATGGGTCGGCGTGAGCGCGCAGGAGGTGGGCCTCTACGGATTCCCGATGGGGATGCACCGCGGGTCGGGCGTCGGTCGCGCCCGCCCGCTCCTCGATCACGACCCCGAGCGCTACAGCACGCTGTTCCACCCCGGCGATCAAGGATCGTTCGACATCTTCACGCAGGCGGGACACGCGGTGGCGCCCGATCGGTCGCGAGAAGTCGACCCGTTGGGTGGGCTCGATGTGCAGCGTGTCGTCGCGATCGGCGCATCGCAGTCGGGGATGCGCCTCGCTGCGTACCTCAACGCGGTCCACCCGCTGGCGAGGGTCTTCGACGGCTTCGTGCTCTCGGTGTGGGAAGGTCGCGCGCCGCGTCCGGAGGAAGGCCTGGTCGCCCAGGGCGTTCGCACGTCGCTGCGCACCGATCACGCCACGCCCGTGATCGTCGTGAACAGCGAGTTCGAAGCCACGCACCTCTCCGCGATCCCGATCGCCGACACCGATTCCCTGCGCGTGTGGGAGGTCACCGGCACTGCACACGCGTCCGGCCGCGGTGGCGACGATCGACCAGACAGCAAAGGGCGCGTCGCCAACCGCCTGAGCTGGATCCCGGTGCACGAAGCCGCGCTGCGCGCCATGCACCGTTGGCTCGCCGACGGGATCGCCGCACCGACGCACCCCCGCATCCAGTTCGACGACGCGAGCCCGCGCGAGATCGTGCGCGACACGCACGGGAACGCGCGGGGAGGGATCCGGCTCCCCGAGATCGCGGCACCGATCGCCGAGTACCGCGGGATGGCGTTCGGTACCGGCCGGGCGCCGCTGTTCGGCTCGGCGCGCCCGTTCTCCGACGACGAGGTCCGTTCGCTCTATCGAGATCGTGCCGCGTACGTTGCGCAGTGGCGTGACGCGGTCGACGCGCTCGTGGAATCGGGTGCCGTACGACCGGACGACGCATCGGCGATGAAAGCGCGCGGCGACACCGTCCCCCTTCCATTCGGGAGCACGCCATGACCTACTGCTTGTCGATGCGGCTGCGCGACGGCCTCGTGATGTTGTCCGACACGCGCACCAATGCCGGCGTCGACAACGTGAGCACCTACCGGAAGCTCTTCGTGCTCCACCCCACGGCGGACCGAACGTTCGTGCTCCAGTCGGCCGGCAACCTCGCGACCACCCAGGAGGTGCTCGATCGCATCGGTCGGGAACTCGCCGATCCGGATGCGACGGAGTCGCTGCGCACGGTCGACCAGCTGTTCGAAGCTGCGCTCTACATCGGGCGCTTGAGCGTCGAAGTGGCCGGTGCACACCGCTCCGCGCTCGACGCCGTCGGCGCGAACGGCAGAGCGACGTTCCTGCTGAGCGGTCAGATCGGGATCGCCGCCCCCGATGCGCTGCTCGTGTATCCGGAAGGCAACTACATCCGCGCGTCGGACGACCGGCCCTTCCTCCAGATCGGTGAGACGAAGTACGGAAGGTTCCTCCTCGAGCTCGCGGCCGAAGCCGGCGTCGGGCTCGAAGAGGCGGCCAAGGTCGGGCTCAGCTCGATGATCAGCACCGCCCGCGCCAATCTCTCCGTCGGTCCGCCCTATGACCTCGCGATCTACCGCACCGGGAGTCACGTGATCGAGCACTCCCGCATCGACACCGACTCCGCGTTCCTCGCCAAGCTCGAGGCCGTGTGGCTCCGCCACCTTCGGCTCGGTCTCGACGAGCTCCCGATGGTCGATCCCGCCGAGACCACCCAACTCTGAGCCGTCTACCATCGATCCGCCGTCACTGGGGAGGTCCGCATGGAAGTCGAAGAGTTTCGCGCCAAGGCGAAGGCATGGCTCGCCGAGAACGCATCCAAGTACCCCGCAGACCCGAACGACATCCGCGCGCGGGAGCTGCGCGTCGCACTGTGGGACGCCGGGCTGCTCGGCATCACGCTCGACCCCGCGTACGGCGGTCAGGGCCTGAGCAACGACCACCAGAACGCGTTCAACGAAGAGGCACGCGCAGCCGGCGTCGCCATCCCGAGCGACTCCGTCACGGTGGGCATCTGCGCACCCACGCTCCTCGACTTCGGCGACAAGGAGCAGATCACCCGCCACGTCCCCGCGATGATCAAGGGCGAAGAGGTCTGGACCCAGCTCCTGTCGGAACCGGGGGCAGGCTCCGACCTCGCCGGCCTGCAGACCAAGGCGGTGCTCGACGGCGAGGAGTGGGTCATCACCGGCCAGAAGGTGTGGACGTCGGGCGCGATGCAGTCCGACTACGCCCTGTGCATCGCCCGTAGCAACCCCGACGTCCCCAAGCACGCGGGCCTCTCGATGTTCATCGTGCCCTTGCGCGATCACGCCGGCGTCACCATCCGCCCTTTGAAGCAGATGAACGGCGAAGCGCACTTCAACGAGGTCTTCCTCGACGAGGTGCGGGTGCCCGCGGCGAACCTCGTGGGTGCCGAGAACCAGGGTTGGAAGGCTCTCACCGCGATGCTCACGCACGAGCGGCTTGCGCTCGGCGCGGGCACCGGTGCGGGCGGGGGCAGCGGTCAGAGCTGGGCCGGCTCGAACGCAGACCGGTTCATCGCGATGGCCCGTGCTCGCGGGCTCAACGAGGACGCGGAGGTTCGCCAGGAGCTGGTCGAGATCTACATCCTCGAGCGCACGCTCGCGCTCATGGGCCAGAAGATGCGCGACGAGATCGCGGCCGGCATCAACGTCGGCTCGAAGGGTTCGGTGGCGAAGCTCGCCACGGCGATCCTTTCGAAGCGCTCGGCCAGCCTCGGCATGGCGCTCGGTGGCGCCGCGGCGCAGGCGTGGGACCCCGCTGACCCCAAGGGAGGCGAGCTCACCCAAGCACTGCTCTTCTCGCCCATGACCGCGATCGCCGGTGGCACGAGCGAGATCCAGCGAAACACGATCGGCGAGCGCGTCCTCGGTCTTCCTCGCGAGCCGTCGGTCGACCGCGAGATCCCCTTCAAGGACATCTTGCAGAACGCCACCCGCTGACCCACCGTCCGTTTGGCGTACGCCAGCCACCCTGACGGTGGCCCTGGTACGCCAGAACGCGGAGCTAGCGGGCGAGGGCGGCGGCGAAGCGCGGGACTTCGGTGAGGCCGCGCAGCATGTCGTTGAGGTGCGTGCAGCACTGCAGCTCGGTGAGGGTCTCCTGTACGTCGGTGCGGAACCCGGTCACGTCGTGGCCGACGAGCATCGTCGTGTGCGCTGCCGCCCACGGGCACTCCGGAAACGGCAGGACGCGAGGGACGGCGTCGATGTCGTGCAGCGTGAGCGTCGTGGGATCGATCCGCGCCTGCACGGTGTACTCGTGCAGCGCCAGCTCGACGTGGTCTGGGTCCCAGAGGCTGTCGCGGAAGTGCACGTCGACTGCGATCATGCCGTTGTCGCGCCACGCGTCGATGCGCCGCCGTCGACGCATGCAGACGTCGGGTGCGGGCTCGATCTCGTGCCATGCCCACGGGTCGTCGGATGTCAGGTCCCCGGCTGTGCGGAGGAAGTGAACCAGGAACTCGCCCTGCGCCCGCTTCACCTGCATGAAACCTTCGGGACGGAGACCCGAGCAGATGACCCGGCCCTTGCGCATCCCCGGCTCGTTGCCTGGAGTTGGCGCGGGCGGGGGCGTCGCCGCGTTCCCGAACGGGTTCTGGGTCATCCCCACCGGCACCGCGTCACCAGGCTTGCGTCCCTGCGACCAGGCGAAGCCGGCGATGAGCGTGGCGCCGGCGATGTCGTCGAGGATGAAGTGCAGCGGCGTCCCCTGTTCGCGTTCCCCAGGAACAGCCTCGTCGATGGCGGTCCGCAATCGCGACCCGCCCTGTGCTCCGACCATCCGCCCGATGTCGGCGCGCTCGGGCACCACCGTGATCGCTTCGATCGTGCGGCCCACACCGACATCGACCACCATCTCCGCCTCGTCGAGCACCGCGGCAGTTCCGTCGGACCGGGTGAGCAGATCGCGGGCCCGGCCACGCAGTTGCATCGGCGTGCCGATGCCGCCGGGCCACACCATGTTGATGGTCGAGGTCCGGCGGACGGAATCCGGTCGGCGCGCCGGTGTGCCGATGACGGAGTCGTCGGGCGGCGGCTCGAGATCGTCGACGGTCGTGATGGGGAAACTCCGTTCGTCGGAATTCATGCGATGCGCCCGAGCGCCTGACCGGAGGTCCAGCTCGCATAGAGCGAGGCGTAGTGTCCGGCTTGGCGCACCAGCTCCTCGTGGGTACCGAGCTCGATCAGCTGACCGTCGTCGACCACCGCCACTCGATCAGCGCGCGCTGCAGTCGACAATCGGTGGGCCACCACCACCACGGTACGGTTCTCGGTGAGGCGCTCGAGCGCGGCCTCGACTGCGTGCTCGGTTCCCGGGTCGAGGCTCGACGTCGCCTCGTCGAGCACCAGCACTGCGGGATCGGCGAGCGCCGCACGGGCCAGCGACACCAGCTGACGCTCCCCCGCGGAGAGGCGCGAGCCACGTTCCCGAACCTCGGTGCTCAGACCATCGGGGAGGGCATCGAAACGCTCTGTGAGTCCGAGCGCTGCCACCGCCGCGTCGACTTCGGCATCCGACGCGCTGCGCCGCGCCATGCGGATGTTGTCGCGCACGTTCCCGAAGAAGAGAAACCCCTCCTGAGGCACGACCACGATCCGTTGCCGCAGCGACCCCAGCGTCGCGTCGCGCAGATCGACACCGCCGTAGCTCACGTCGCCCTGGCGCGGGTCGTAGAAGCGGACCATCAGCTTGGCCAAGGTCGACTTCCCGGCACCGGTCGGACCAACCAATGCGATCCGCTCCCCCGGTTGGAGGTCGATCGACACGTCGTGCAGCACGTCGGCGTTCTGGGCGTATCCGAACGACACGCTCGACACTGACAGCACCCCGGTGGCGGGGAGGTCGACGGCACCAGCCTTCTCCGCGATCGACCGGTCTTCGTCGAGGAGTTGGAACAGCTTTTGCAGTGCCGCGCCGGCGGCTTGGACCATGTTGTAGGTCTGGCTCAGCTGCTGGACCGGGTCGAACAGGTTGCTCAGATACAGCACGAAGGCGGCGACCGTACCGACGGTGATCACGCTGTTGTCAGCCATCACACCACCGACCGCGATGATGACGGCGACACCGAGCACGCCGGCGTACTCGACTGCCGGAAAGAAGCGGGTCGCGATCTTGACCGTGTTCAGGTTGGCGTCGAACTGCGCTTCGTTCGTGGTGTTGAATCGTTCGAAGTAGGCCCGCTCCTGGCCGTACGCCTGCACGACCCGCACCCCCGCGAGTCCTTCCTGGAGGGTCGCCAGGTTGCGGCCGATCTGGTCGCGCACGTCGAGATACGCCTTGTTCGACTCGCGTCGGAACCACTTCGACCCGAAGTACACGGGCACGAGGAGGACGAGCACGCACAGGGCGAGCTGCCACGACAGCACGAAGATCCACACCAATGCACCGACGAAGAGCAAGACGTTCTGCACGAGGCCGATCATCCCGACCTGCACCAGCTGTTGCAGCGCGTCGACGTCCGACGTCATCCGCGAGACCAGCACCCCCGTCTTCTCGCGCTCGAAGAAGTCGAGACCGAGCCGCATCATGTGGTGGAAGACCCGTTGGCGCAGGGTCTGGAGGAAGTCCTCGCCGATCTTCGACAAGCCCCACACCGTCGTCCGCGCGAAACCCAACGACACGAGCGCCAACACGAGGTAGAGGACGGCGGCAAGGTTGATCGCACCTGCGTTTCCCTCGTTCATCCCCGAGTCGATCGCGTACCGCACCAGAGCAGGACCGGCGAGGAGGGCCAGCGTCTGGCCGACGAGCAGGAAGAAGAGCACGATCAGCCGCGTTCGCCATGGTCGCACCATGGCCCAGGTGCGCCGCACGACCTGCGACGCTTCCTCGCGCGAGAGCTCCTCCACCGCGAAGCTGCCGGGACCTCCACCGCGCACTACCGATCACCGTCCTCGGTCGAGGCGACGAGATCGGGTGCGATCGCGGCGTGCGCCACCGACGCCAACACTTGTCGGTACCGCGCGTCCGTGGCGAGCAAGCCCGCGTGCGTGCCATCGGCGATGATCCGCCCTCCGTCGAGCAGGACGACCCGGTCCGCGAGCGCGATCGTCGCGGGACGGTGGGCGATGATCAACGTGGTGCGCCCCGCCATCACTTCGCGCAGCGCGGAGCGGATCTCGTGCTCCTTGGTCGGGTCGACCGAGGAGGTCGCATCGTCGAGGATCAACACACGGGGCTCCGCGATCACCGCCCGGGCGATCGCGATGCGTTGACGCTGCCCACCCGAGAGCGAGAACCCGTGCTCGCCGATCTCCGTGTTGAACCCGTTCGGCAGGTCGTCGATGAACTCTTCGGCGCCGGCGAGGCGAGCCGCCCGCCGGACCTTCTCCATCGGTGCGTCCGGCGATGCGAACGCGATGTTCTCACGCACCGTGCTCGTGAACAGAAAGGTCTCTTCGAACACGATGCCAACGCCGGTGCGCAACTCCGTGAGCCGCATGTCGCGTACGTCGACGCCGTCGATCAGGATTCGTCCATCGGTGACGTCGTAGAGCCGTGGGATGAGTCGGGCGATGGTCGTCTTGCCCGACGCGGTCGCTCCGACGACCGCGACCGCCTCACCGCCGCGCAGCGTGAGGTCGAGACCGTCGAGCACGAGCGGGCCGTCGCCGTAACGGAACGACACGCGCTCGAAGGTCACCTCACCGGTTCCTCCCGAAGCCAACGGCGACGGCTTGGGCGGGTCGAAGATCTCGGGGTCGGCATCGAGCGACTGCTGGATCCGCGTCGCTGAGGCAACTGCGCGTGCGGCCTGGGCGACGAGCTGACCGACCACCCGCATCGGCATGATCAGCATCATGATGAACAAGTTGTACGCGAGCAGCTGCCCGACTTCGAGGTCGCCGTTGATCACGAGGTGTCCGCCGTACCAGAGGACCGCGACGAGCGCGAGGCTCGGGATGAAGTCGACGAGCGGGAGGAATCCCGCGCGCAACTTTGCCGCGGCGAGCGCGCGGTCGAGCACGTTGTCGCTCGAAGCGTCGAGCCGATCGATCTGCTCCTGCTCGGAACCGAATCCCTTCACGGCGCGGATCCCCGCGACGCTCTCCTCGACGACGGTGCTGAGATCGCCGAGTGTCTCCTGCAGTTGCGTCGACACGGGGCTCATGCGCGTCGCGAACCTCGTGGCCACCACGTTCAGGAACGGCAGCGCCCCGAGCGCAAGCAGCGTCAGCGACCAGCTCTGGATGAACATCACGACGGCAACCGCGACCAACGTCGTGACCGCCGCGAGGCTGAATGGCAGCATCGTGATGGTCTGGTTGATCTGGAGCAGGTCGGTGTTGGCCCGAGCCATGAGCTCGCCGGTCTGGGCTTCGTCGTGGAACGCGAAATGCAGGCGTTGGAAGTGCGCGAACAACGTGGCCCGCAGATCGGTTTCGGTGCGGTAGGCGAGCCAGAACGCGCCATAGCGACGCGCGCCAGTGCTCACCATCTGCACGATCCCCACGAGCGCGATCGCGATCGCGTATTTCAGGCTCACCGCCGTGTCGTCGGGGATGATCCCCTGGTCGACGGCCGCGGCCGTCAAGAGCGGGACGATGACCCGCGCCGCGGTCCAGACGAGACCGGCGACCACCCCCACCGCCAGCCACCCCTTGTGCGACAGGAGGAGCCGGGCCATGAGTCGCCAACCGGCTCGACGGGCTTGCTTCTCCTGGTCGACCGGTCCCCGCGTCACTCGTCGTCCTTCACGCTGTCTGGAAGCGCACAGTACCGGTGAGCGACGGGACCGCACCATTGGGATTCGCGGTCGCATGACCGAACGGCGGCATTGGCTTCGCCTGCACGCGGCGAGGCAGGGTTACGCCTGTCGCACGCCGTCACCCGCACCCCAGGAGCACCGATGCCTGCCCTTCCCCTCGACGAATCAGACTTCACCGCGCGGGTCGCCGCCGCGCTCGGCCGCGAGGTGACACCCGTGTCGGCGCTCACCGGGGGTGCGTCGAGCCTCACCTACTGGGCGACGATCGTGGAGTCCGGCGAGAAGGTCGTCGCCAAGGTCTGCCCGCCAGGACTCACGCCCACGCGCAACCGCGACATGCTGCGCCAGGCGCGAGCGCAGCGCGCGCTCCAAGGCTCCGCGGTGCCGGTGCCGGCGGTGCTCGCCGAGGACGCCGGCGAGCCTCCGGAGGTCCCACCGTTCTTCGTCATGGAGTATGCGCCGGGCGAGTGCGTCGAGCTGTCGTTCCTCCCGCCCGACGCGGTACCGGCGCCGGAGCAGGTACGGGGGCGCCAGCTCGACACTGCCCGGTTCATGGGCGAGCTTCACCAGATCGACGTCGCCGACCTCGACCTCGGCGGGGAGAGCGAGAGCACGCTCGCGCAGGAAGTGCAGCGCTGGACCGACTCCCTCGACGCGTGCGATGAAGACCTTCGCGCCGGGTCGGAAGACGTCGGCGAGCGACTGCTCGCGACGATCCCCGATGCGCTCCCGGGGCGTCTCCTCCACGGCGACTTCCGCACCGGCAACGTGCTTGCCGACGAGGACCGCGTCACCTCGGTGATCGACTGGGAGATCTGGTCGATCGGCGACCCACGGGTCGATCTCGGTTGGTTCCTGATCTTCGTCGAGGACCCGCGGCGCACCCCGCCCGCCGGCACCCCGTCGGTGGACGAGCTTCTCGAGACCTACCAGCGCAGCGCGGGAATGGAGGTCACCGACCTCGACTGGTTCCGGGCGCTGGTGCGCTACAAGCAGTTCTCCGCCGGCGCATTCATCACCCGCAATGCGCGCCGTCGAGGGGCCCCCGTGCAGCCGGTCGACAACAGCGACGACTGGCTCCTCTCGTCGGC
>JBEVIU010000126.1:0-14938 GCA_040510575.1 Acidimicrobiia bacterium
GGCTCACGGGCATCCGGGCGGTCGATCTCCACGTAGGTGTGCTCGGCGTCGACGATGAACGGCTTGCCGGCCACCCGGTACCGCCAGTCGAACCTGAACGTGAACCGCCGGACCGTACGTGCCTTGGCCTCGACCTTGGCCTCGACCCGGCGTTCCTCTGCCTCGAACGATGTGGTCTCCATCGTCCCGCCTTACCCAGCGAGCGCCTCGGAAACACCCGCTCGTCAGGTCGACGATGCCCGCCGTTCGTCGAGCCGGTCGAACACGTCGAGCATCGCTGCGAGCGTTGTGCCGTAGACGACGTGGGCGGCGGCGGTGAAGGCTTGGCGGCGCGGGTCGTCGCGCGTGGGTGCGGGCATCAATCCGAACTCGGGCACCCATCCCGCGTAGCTCACGCCGTGCTCGACCAGCGCGAACCCCGTCGCGGTGGCGATCCGATGTCGCGGCGGCGCGAGCACCGCGTAGAGCGCACCGGCCGCGGCGCCGAAGCCGACGTGCAGCGCGAGCGCGCCGTACGCCAACGGCTTGCCGCGCGGCGTCGCCATGAAGGGCAGGCGCTTCCCGGCGCGACGTACGACTTCGACGTACGAGGGCCGCGCCCGCGTGGTGCGCGCGCCCGCGAGCTGCACCGCGGCCATCGGGACGGTGGCGATCGCGCCGGCGACCGCCCCGCGCCCGGCGCGACCGGCGACTGCCCACGGGTGCCAGCGAGAGCGGCTCGGCGTGAGGTCGTGGTTGGGGTGGAGGGCGTGGGCGTGCTCACGATGCGCTTGCGCGGTCGAAGAACCTGGTGCGAACGACGTCATGCCCACAGGGTTCCCGATCCGGCAGCCGCTGAACCCCTGCGCCAGGGGCGAACCGCGCGAGCGTCAGTCGGCGAACGGTGGCTCGGCGAGGTCGACGAGCATGATCTCGTCGTCCTGTTGGCGGATCTGGATGGCGAGGATGCCACCGATCGTTGCGAGCACCACCGCACCCGCGAGCATCTGCAGCCCGGTGAGCGCTTGATCGAAGAAGATCCAGCCGCCAACGGCGGTGACCACGGTGGTGCCGAGGATGATCACCGACGCGATGCCCACGTTGACGTGCTTCTGCGCCCACGTCATGAGGCCGTGGCCTGCGCAGCCGACGACCGCGGCCAGCGCGACGAGATAGCCCCACTCCTCGCCGGTGATCGCAGTGAACGACGTGCCCCAGAGCGCGGCCATCGGGGTGATGAGCGTGCCACCGATGATGAACACGCCGGCGATGTAGGCCGCCGCCGGCACGCCGGCAACTCGCGCTCGCTTCACGCTGAGCAGGTAGGCGGTCTGCGCGAGCAGGCTGCCCACCGCGAGGAGGTCGCCCTTGCGGCTCGCGCCACTCGTGCTTCCCGCGCTCAACACGAACACCGCGACGGCCGCCATCGTCACGACCATCAACGCGATCTGCGCACGCGACAGCCGCTCGCCGAACATCGGCACCGCGATCACCGCGATCATGACCGGCGAGATCGCGCCGATCAGCACCGCGTTGGCGAGCGACGTCTCCTGGAACGACGCGAAGCCGAGCGTCTGCGCGAGCGTGAACGCCACACCACCCGCGAGCGCGGCCTTGATCCAACGCCACGCGAGCGGCGCCTTCGCCAGATAGGCGACGAGGACCATCACCGGCACGGCCAGCCAGTTCCTCCACGCCGCGATCGTGAGCGGTGACGCGTCGATCGCCCGCACGAAGAGCGGCCCGAGCCCCCAGAGGAAGGTGACGGCGAGCACTGCGAGGTACCCGACGCCCGACTCGCCACCGACTCGCTCGGTGAACCTCGCCCGAGCGCCGGGGATCGGGACGGCGGGGGTGGCGGCGCTCACGCCGTGCATTCGAGCGCATCGACGAAGCGGCGCGCCACAGCATTCGGCGCAAAATCGTGCAGCACCCGTTCGCGTGCCGGCGCGGCCCGGCGGCGCGCGCCGGCCGGATCGGCCGCCACCCGCTGCAGTTGCTCAGTTGCGTGGGCGACCGACGGCTCGGCCCACCGCTGGTCGGGGCTGTACGACACGTGGGCATGGTGGTGCACGGGCACGAGCTCGTGGTCGACGAGGTACGCATCGTCGGGCGTGAGGTACTCGAGGTAGCCGCCCCACCCGGTCGCGATCACCGGGTTGCCGTACGCGCACGCATCGAACGCGCCGATCCCCCACCCCTCGCCCCGGGCCAGGCCGATGTAGCAGTCGCCGCGCGTGTGCAGCGCCGCGATCCGCTCCTCGGGCCACCGGTCGACGGCGAGTTGGATGCGCGCCGGGCGCGCATAGCGACGCACGATCTCCGCGACCTGCCAGCCACTGGTGAGGGCCAGTGGGCTCGTCGCACCCCACTCGTCGACCGGGCGCATCTCGCTGAGCGACCCCGTCTTCACCACCAGCACGACCGGGTCGTCGGCGGTGAACGCGTCGAGGAACGCGCGCACGACGTGGAACATCGCCTTGCGCTCGTCCCAGCGGCCGATCGAATAGAAGACGGTCACGTCGTCGGGCACGCCGAGCGCGGCGACGGCCTCGTCGTCGGCACGCACAGGGTCGCACGCGACGTGCGGCACCACCGAGATCGGCACCCGCACGCCACCGGCGAGGAACACCGACCGGTTCCACTCGCTGGGCACGATGACGCGATCGACCGCGTTCAGGAGGGACGGCCAGTGCCGCGGGATGCGGTCGGTCTCCCAGACGGTGTGGCCGACGAGCGGTCCGTCGTCGGAGAGCACGCCGCGCACGAGCGGATAGTGCTCGGGAACCAGATGCGCGACGGTCGGTGCGCCGGCCGCCGCGACGTCCTCGGGGCGTTCGTCGCGCGAGAACGGGAGGAACCCGGGCTTCGCCCCGCCCATGGTGTTGGTCCAGCCCCGAAACTCGACTGCTGTCCCCGCGGCGCGCACTGCCCGCACGAGCCGGTCGGCGGCGTCGCCGTACCCGGTCGAATCGTCTTCGGCCACGTACCGCAGTCGGGCGTGCGTCACGCGAACAACTCGTGCTCCGGCAGATGCGGGCGCACGATCGACGCGTACGCCGACGGGCTGGTGCGTACCCACGCCTCGGTGACGGTGCGGGCGTTCACGTCGCTGAAGTCGCGACGTTCCTCGTCCCACCAGAGGTGGGCGGCGAGATGCACCGACGCGACACCGGTGAGATCGCCCACCGGATCGACGAGGAGGCCGCGCAGGCCGTCGGGCGTCGGTCCGAAGGCGTGGAAGGTCCGTTGCGGTTCCACGCGGACGATGTCGGGGTGTGCGCGAGCGAGGTCGTCGGCGAGGAAGCAACTGTGGGCCGACCACGATCCGTCGAGCGCGTCGGCGATCTCGTCACGCCAGCGATTCACGTAGTCGGCGCCGGGCTCGGCCATCACCAATGCGTTCGACAACGACGAGCGCGACGCGTTGACGCGTGGGTCGAACACGTCGGGCTCCTGACCGATCACCGCCGACGCTGCCCACAGGTCGTCGGCGACCGGCGCGACGAACGCGGTGTCGATGTCGGCGTACATGCCGCCGTGCTGCGCGAGCACGTCGAGGCGCACGAAGTCGGCTTCGTGCGCGTACGAGAACTGGGCGACGAACGGATCGTCGTACGCGAAGTCGACGACGGCACGCACACGCTCGACGCGATCGAGGGTGACGAGCGGGCGCGCGAGATCCCAGTAGACGCCGTACGGCAACTCGTGGTGGTGCAACACGATCTCGTCGGGCTGCACGACAGCACGGCACGACGCGATGGCGAGGTAGTGCACGAGGTGGAAGGGCTCGTCTTGCGGTCGGAGCCCGAACACGAAGTGCACGATGCGGGGGATGCGCTGGGTCATGGGAGCCGGTCGCCGTCGCAGGATCGTTACCGTGTGCGCGTGGACCCGGATCGTACCGATCGTGTCGTCGCGGGGCCGACCCTGCTCGTGGTGCCCACGGCGCCACGCCCCGATGGCAACGGGCTCGCGATGCGTGCCGGCATGTGGCTCGACATGCTCGCGGCGGTCGCACCCGTGCACCTCGTCGTCGTGCCGGTGTCGGGACCGGCGGACGGCTCGGCCTGGATCGACGCCCGAGCTGCGTCGTACACCGTCGTCGATCCGGTGGCCGCCGACGCGGCGGATCAGCACGTGGTGGCGCAGCTCGGCCATCGAGAGTGGCGCGACGCGATCGATGCCACCGCCCCGCTCCCGTGGCGCGTGGCGCTGGCGCCACCGTCGCTGTCGGTCGACGCGATGGCGCGTCTTGCCCCGCACCTCCTCGGTGTCGCGCCGGGCGCGGTGGTCGTGATGCGCGAGTACCTCGTGCCCTTCGGGGTCACGCTCGGACGCGCGCTGGGTGCCGCGCGCACGGTGATCGACCTCGACGACGATGTCGAGGCCCTGCTCGAACGCCACGGCGACCGCGAGGCTGCCGAAGGCTACGGGCGCGTGGCCCGGCACTGGCTGCCACGGGTCGACGCGGTCACGATCGCGTCAGCGGGCGAGGCCCTCGCGGTCGCGACACGTCACGACCTCGCCCCGCTCGTCGTGGTCCCGAACACGGTTGCCCCGCTGTCGGACGTCGCGCCACGCCCCGGCGACGACCACCTCGTGTTCGTCGCCAACTTCACCTACGCACCCAACGAGCAGGCAGCGATCACCCTCGCCCGCGAGGTGCTGCCCATCGTGCGGGGCACCCGCCCGACCGCGACGCTCGACCTCGTCGGTGCGCCCAGCGCGGCCGTGCGCGCGCTCGACGCGCTCCCCGGTGTGGTCGTGCACGGCTTCGTGCCCAGCGTCGCGCCGCTCTACGCGGCCGCCGACGTGATGGTCGCCCCGCTCGACGACGGCGCGGGCACTCGCATCAAGGTGCTCGAAGCGTTCGCGCATCAGCGGCCGGTGGTCGCCACCCCGGCGGCGGTCGCCGGGCTCGCGGTGACCGACGGCCGCGACGTGATGCTCGCGAGCACTCCGGGCGTCCTCGCGCTCGCGGTGGAGCGTGTGCTCGCCGACCCCACGCTCGCCGACGCGCTCGTGGCAGCAGCGACCACGACACTGACCGAGCACTACGCTCCCCGCGTCGTCGCCCCGATCGTGCGACGCGTGCTGCTCGGCGACGAAGCGCCCGATGACGAAGTGCCCGATGACGAAGCGCCCAGCGACGAAATGGGAGTGCGGTGAGCGAGGAGTTACCAGAACCGGTGGACGGCCTCGACGTCCACGAGGTCGAAGACGGCCTCGTCGTCTACCACGCCGACACCGACCGCGTGCACTACCTCAACTCGACTGCCGCGGTCGTGCTCTCGCTGTCCGACGGCACGCGGACCGTCGGCGAGCTCGCCGAGCTGGTGCAGGCCGCGTGGGAGCTCGACGCGCCGCCCCTCGCCGAGGTGCAGGGGTGCGTGATCCAGCTCCGTGCCGAGGGCGTGCTGCGATAGCAGACCCGGCGCCCGTCGCCCTCCGCCTGCTCTGGCACTCCGTGCGCGTCGATGCCGACGCCGACGTGCTCGACGCGCTGCTTCCCTTGTTGCCGCAGGCCACGCATCCGATGCCGCCGCTCGCGACGATGCACTACACCGCCCGGCGCAGCAGCGGCGGGAGCGACGGCGAGGGTTGGGATGTCGGCGAGGAGGGTGACCACCTCGTACGCGTGGGCGACGCCGGCGCGGCAAGCGACGCGATCTACGTGCGGATGCACCGTCGCGCATTCGAGCTCGCGTCGCGACGCGGCTGGTCGCGCGTGCATGCTGCGACCGTCGATCTCGACGGCTCACGAGTGCTGCTCGTGGGGCAGGCCGGTGTCGGCAAGACGACGCTCGCACTGCGCCTGCTCTACGACGGCGCCGACGTGCAAGGTGACGAGAGCGTGTTGTTGCGCGCCGACGGCACGAGCCTCGCGGTTCCGCGCGCGTTCCATGTGAAAGCAGGCACCGACTCGTTCGTGCCCGAGCTGCGCGAGCTCGGCGAACTCCCCCGCGTGGAGGAAGTGACGGTGGTCGACCCCCGCCTCGCGCGCGCACCGTGGGTGCTGACCGACGCCCCGATCGACCATGTCGTGTTGCTCGAGCGAGGTGAGGCACGGCAGCCGGCGATCGAGCCAGTGGGCCGCGCCGCGGTGCTCGAAGCGCTCGTGCAACAGGCGTTTCCGTTGACCGAGAGCAAGGCGGTGCTGGTGCGAACCCTCGCCGGCGCGATCGGAGCCGCCCAGGGTCACGTCGCCACGGGCGGTGAGCCTGCGGCGACGGTCAGTGCGCTCCGCGCCGTTCTCCGATAATCTGCGTCGGTCGCCGACACCCCCACGTCGTGCACACCACCGCTCGGGAGGAGCCATCATGAGCCAGGACTTCGAAGCTGCCCTCGACGGTGTCGACGGCGATCGCCGGTCGTTCCTCAAGAAGATGGCGATCACCACTGCGTTCGCCGCGCCGGTCGTGTCGTCGTTCACGATGACCGGCATCAAGGCCGTCTATGCGCAGACGCCGAGCGTGAGCAACCAGGTGTCGAACGCGGGCGCGACCGCCATCGACCCACCCGCCACCTCGTCCACGGCGCCGACCACGACGACCACCACCTCGAACACCAACACGACGATCCCCACCGAGGACTGATCGCCGCGCCCTCGGGGGCGGGTGCGTCGATCGCGCCGATGTCGCGATGTTGCTCACCGCTTCACTGATCGTTCGAGACGAGAGCGAGTTCCTCGACGGCTGCCTCGCGTCGCTGCACGGTCTCGTCGACGAGATCGTGGTGGTCGACACCGGCTCGACCGACGGCACGCCCGACATCGCGGCCGCCCACGGAGCGGTGATCGACCACTTCGAATGGCGGAACGACTTCTCCGCCGCGCGCAACCGGTCGCTCGACCTGTCACACGGCGAGTGGATCCTCTACATCGACGCCGACGAACGCGTACGCGACGACGATCCGGACGCGACTCGACGCGCGTTGCGTGACGCGACCGGGACCGTCGCGTTCCGGGTGCTGTTCGTGCCGCGCGTGGGCTGGACGCCGTACCGCGAGTTCCGACTCTGGCGTCACGATCCTGAGATTCGCTTCATCGCCGCGATGCACGAATCGATCGTGCCGGCGATCACGCGCGTCGCGGCACGCGACCAGCGCACGATCGACACGTTCGACCAGTTCACGATCGACCACCTCGGCTACGAAGGCGACCAGGCGCGCAAGCGCCGCCGCGACGAACCGCTGCTGTTGGCCGGGATCGCCGCCAGCCCCCAGCGCACGTACCTCTATGACCACCTCGCGCGGGTCTACGAAGCGGCGGGCGACCCGGACCGTGCGGTCGCCATGTGGCGGCGCGGCATCGAGGTGGCTCGGGCGCGCACCACCGACCACCCCGACGACCGGCTCGTCTACATCGGGCTGCTGTTCCACCTGCTGTACCACGAGTCGCTCGACGGCGACTTCGGTGCACTCGTGGCGGAAGCCGAAGCGCGCTACGCGGATGTCCCGACGGTGCAGCTCGCGGCCGCCCGCTACGAGTTCGCCACCGGTCGACCGCGTGAGGCGATGCCGCGCCTCGAGCAGCTGCTCTCCCACGACCCCGACGTCCCCGTCGACACCAACAGCTCGTACGACCGCCGCGTGTTCGGTGAGTGGTCCTGGGACCTGCTCGGGCTGTGCCGGTTCCAGCTCGGCGACGACGCCGGCGCCGCCGAGGCATTCCGCGCTGCCGAGGCGGCCGCGCCCGACGTGGCGGCCTACGGCGTTCGGCGCCGCCTGGCCGAGGCACGCGCCAAGGTCGAGCCTCAGTAGTGACGGAGCTCGACGGTGTTGCCGTCGGGGTCGCGCACGTACAGCGAGGTGGCGATGCCCTGAGCGCCCCAACGCGGCGCCGGACCGTCGACCACCGTGAACCGACCGCTTGCCCGCAGCGCGTCGAGGTCGAGCGGCGCCACGACGAGGCAGAGGTGATCCATGTTCTCGGCCACGCGTGTCGCCCGGAGCTCGTCGGCAACGAAGTCGATCACCGTGGTGGCATCGATGCGCACGGACGGGAACGGCGCGTCGCCGCGTCGCCACTCGTCGACCCGCTCGCCGGCCAGGCCGAGCTCACCGCGGTAGAACTCGAGCGCTCGCTCGACGTCGGCGACGCGCAACACGACGTGGTCGAACCCGGTGACCGTCACCGCAGGACTGCGCTGCTCGGCCGACCCGCTGCTCATGCGCACATGCTCTCACGCGGCGTGCCGCCTCGTACGATGGATTCGCGCCGCGCCCGATCGTCACCCCAGGGGGTTCACCGTGCTGCTCGACGGCTTCAACCACGTCGCCCTGCTCACCAGCGACACCGACCGCCTGCACGCGTTCTACCGCGACGTGTTCGATGCGGAGGTCTTCGCCGATCAGCGCGAGGACGGGCTGCGACTGTCGTTCGTGCGCGTCGGACCATCGGCGATGCTGAACGTGTTCGAACTCGACGGCAACGACGAGGCATCACGTCAGGTACCAATGTTCGGGCGCGGACGGCTCGACCACCTCGGGCTCGAAGCCGCGTCGCAGGAAGCATTCGACACGATCCGCGACCGCCTCATCGCGTGCGGTGCCGCCGACGAGTTCGTCACCGACTTCGGAGCCGGGATCAGCGTGTTCTTCCGCGATCCCGACGGCCTCGAGGGTGAGGTGTGCCTCCACGACCCGGCCGCCACCGCTGCCGACCTCAAGCCACCTGGCACGCCGGCGGCGGGATACGGGTCAGCCCACGCCTGATCCGCTCGACGCCTAACTGCTCGACGAGGGGGTGAGTCGAGCGGATGGCGCGGGCGTGCTCGGCACGCGCCGCAGGATCCCGAGGCGCATCCCGGCGACGATCGTCGCCAGGACCAGCGCGATCAAGGCCACAGCCGAGAGCGCGCTGCGCCAACCGATGGCGACGTTGCCGTCGAGCGCCGCGATCGTGGTGAGGTTGAGCAGCGCGTGCACGACCGCGGCCGGGAACAGCGCGCCGGTGCGCAGCACTGCGTAGCCGAGGATCAGGCCGAGGCACGCGAACGGCAGCGCGTGCAGCGTGTCGCTCATCTGCGCGACGTGCCCAGGGAGCAACGTGAACACCAGGCCCGCCGCGAGCAGCGCGGTCACGCCGGCGACCGCACCCCAGTCTTCGGAGTTCCGCCAGTTGCGCCCGAGCAGTCGCGCCGCGCCCGCGCCGACGATGACGAGCACCGCAAGTCGGTAGACCAACTCCTCTCCCAGGGCGCCGACCACGAGGCCGAGCGCGTCGCCCAGGCCGTCGGGATGTTGCGCATATTGGTAGACGCCGAAGAGCATCGCCGCGCCGCCGATGATCAGGAACTCGCGCCACGCTTCGAGGTTCGCCCGATCGAGTCCGAGGCGCCGGAGCCCGATGAGCACGGCGAGCGCGATCCCCAGTGGGAGCGCCGGCGACACCGGCACGTCGCCGAGCGAGCCGAGCGACACGTCGGCCCACGCGGTGGCGACGTCGACCACCACCGTCACGGCTGCCAAGGAGAGGATCAGTGGCGTGAGGGGCCAGCGGGTCCAGCGACACCAACGCCAGACGGTGATCGTCATCTCGAGGTCGCTCCGGCGTGTCGTCGATTCCGGGGAGCGTGGACGGGTGCTGCCCGGCCGCCACGCGGAGCGATGACCCTACCACCCACCGTGGTGTTGGGATTCGGGGTGCGCGCCCGGCCGCCTCCCGAACGCGAACTGGCGTCGACAAACCCAGGTCTGACCCGGTCTGTTGACGCCAGTTGCGCTGGGGGGCAGCTCGTTGCGGGTGTGCGTGGGTTACTGGAGGACGAGCTCGGCCTCGATCTCGATGGTGACGGTCTTGCCGATGACCACGCCGCCGCCCTCGAGCACCTGGTTCCAGGTGAGCCCGAAGTCTTCGCGGTTGACCTCAGCCTTGGCCGTGAAGCCCACGCGGGTGCCGCCCCACGGGTCGCTCACGGCGCCGTCGAACTCGACGACCAACTCGACCGGGCGGGTGACGTCGCGCACGGTGAGCTCACCGTCGACCACGAACGTGCCCTTGTCGCCCTTGCGGACGGCGGTGCTGCGGTACGTCATGGTCGGATACTGCTCGACGTCGAAGAAGTCGGCGGAGAGCAGGTGGCCGTCACGCTTCTCGTCGCGGCTGTCGACACTGGCGATGTCGATCTCGACCTCGACGCTGCTGGCGAGCGGGTCCTCGGCCACCGTGAGCGCACCCCGGAACGAGGCGAAGCTCCCCCGGGTCTTGGCGACCACGAGGTGGCGGGCGGTGAACCCGATGTGGGTGTGGCTCTCGTCGAGGGCGTAGGTACCGGGGGTCGGCACCTCGGCGCCATCGATGGTGCGGGTCAGGGACGAGTGCTCGATCGTGGTGCTCATCTCGGTGCCTCCTATTCGCGGCCCACTCGTTGCGGGGGACGCAGTTGCGAGTCAAAATGTTGCGTTGACAAGTACTCTACTCCCAGATGATTGCGCGTGCAAGGGTTTTCTGATATCCTTCTTCCATGGACCCGAACCCGGTGCTCTCCGACGACCGGCTCACCACCGCTGGCCTCTTCTTCGAGGCGGCGGCAGGGCTCCAGGGCACGCTCGAGAAGCGCCTGAGCGCCGAGGTGGGCCTGTCGGCGCAGTGGTTCGAGGTGCTGCTCCGCCTGGCCCGCTCCCCCGAGCAACGGCTGCGCATGTGCGACCTCGCGGCACAGGTCGCCATGTCGCCGAGCGGGCTCACGCGTGCCGTCGACCGCCTCGTCGACGCGGGCTTCGTGACCCGCGAGCACTGCCCCAGCGATCGCCGGGTCGCGTGGGCGCAGCTCACCCCCGCGGGGTTGGCACGCCTCGAAGAGGCGGTGCCGGTGCACCTCTCGCATCTCGACGAGCACTTCATGGCGCCCCTCGACGCGGACCAACGTGCGCAGCTCGAGGATCTGTTGCGGCTCGTGCGCGACCACGTGAACCCGCACGCTGCCCAGCTGAGCCCCGATCACGCGCTGTGATCCCGACGCCCTGACCACCGCGCGCGGTGATCGCCCGGGTCGCGACGCGGGCGACATCTCACGGTCCGTGGTGCCGCGTCCGCGCTGACTGCGGCGAATAGCGTGGGATGGGTGGAACGTCAGGCTGGCCTCGGCCGCAGTCTCAACGAGGTCATCGACTCGCTCACGCCTGCCGAGCCCGACGCCCCGCAGATCGCGCCGCAGTCGCGTGGCTCCGACCTGCACGACATCACTCCGCAGCTCTACCGCCTCGTGCTCGAGGTCCAGGACCTGCGCGATCGTGTCGACGAGCTCGAAGCCGGTGCAGGCGCGCAGCCGTCGAAGAAGAAATCCAAGAAGCAGCGCGCGAGGGACGGAAAGAAGACCAAGAAGTCCTGACGCGACAACCCGGTCAGGTCAACGGGCCCCCGCAACGTCGACCACGTCGGTTGCTCCGACACAGTCGGGGTGATCGTCGCAGGTCTCGATGGGCCCGTACGCAGGGGCGAGCTCGACGGCGGGCAGCACGATGTCGGCGTCGTCGTGCGTCGGCTCGGCACGCGCCGGCAGCCACTTCCACGCAAGCAGCGCGCCGAGCAGTCCGACCGCGGCGGCCACCCACGACGCCCGCTGCATCGCGTACACGAACGCCTCGCGCGCTGAGTCCAACACCGCGTTTCCGCCAGCACCCAGCTGCGAGGCGACCGTGGACGCCGCGCCGACGGAGTCGCCGATCGCGTCACGAGCCTGCGCCGGGAGCGCGGCCGGAACATCCTGGAGCACGCGCGGGCCGTAGAACGACGACATCACACTGCCGATGACGGCGACGCCGAGCGCCGCGCCGATCTCACGCGTGGTGTCGTTCATCGCGGACCCGACGCCTGCGTGCTCGGGCGGGAGTGAGCCCATGATCGAGTCGGTCGCGGGCGCCATCACGAGACCGGAACCCAACCCCATGAGCACCATCGCGATCGCGACGGGCGTGTAGCCACTGGTGACCGTGGCCGTCGACGCCTCGAGCAATCCGGCGCTGAACAGCAACATGCCGAACACGACGACGCGCTTGGTGCCGAACCGCTCGACGATCTTCGCCGACATCGGCGCGGCGATGATCATGGCGGCCGCGTACGGGAGCGTGCGCACACCCGCCTGCAGCGGCGAGTAGCCGAGCACGAACTGCAGGTACTGCGTGGCGAGGAACACGAACCCGATCAACGAGAAGAACGTGAGCATGATCGTGGCGCTCGCCGCGGTGAAGCGCGGGTTCTTGAAGAAGCGGACGTTCAACATCGGGTAGGGCGTGTGCAGCTCGCGCAACGTGAACGCGGCACCGGCGATCAGAGCGACGCCGAACGCCACGAGCACGGACGTGCTCGTCCAGCCACTGTGCGGCGCTTGGATGATCGCCCACACCAACGAGACGAGCGCGACGGCTGAGAGCGCGGCGCCGAGCCAGTCGATCGGGTGCGGCTCGGGGTTGCGCGACGTGGGCACGAGGTAGTGGCCGGCGACGATGGCACCGAGCACGATCGGGACGTTCACGATGAACACCGAACCCCACCAGAAGTGCTCGAGCAGGAAGCCGCCGGCCACGGGGCCGAGCGCAACGGCGATTCCCGCGACACCGGACCAGATGCCGATGGCGAGCGCGCGCTCACGCGCGTCGGTGAACACGTTCGTGAGGATCGACAACGTCGCGGGCATGATCAGCGCGGCGCCGATGCCCATCACCGCGCGTGCGCCGATGAGCGACCCGACATCAGACGCGAACGCCGCGGCGGCGGACGAGAGCCCGAAGATGACGAGCCCGATGGTGAGCGCGCCCTTGCGTCCGTACCGGTCGCCGAGGGTGCCTGCGGTGAGCAACAAGCCGGCGAACACCAGCGAGTACGCATCGACGACCCACTGCAGGTCGCTGATGCTGGAGCCGAGATCGCGCACGAGCGTGGGGAGCGCCACGTTGACGATCGTGTTGTCGATCACGATCACCAACAGGCTGATGCACAGCACCGCAAGGGTCCACCACCGGCGTCGATCGACTGCCGTCGCCGGGCCAGTCGCCGGGCCAGTCGCCGGGCCGGTCGACAGGCCGGTCGACGGGGCTCGGGTGGTGGTGCTCGCCGGTGCGGACCCCGGGCTGGCGCTCATGCTGTGGCTCCACTTCTGCTGCTACTGTGTTATGACATCGTTATTGATAACGGAGTTATACCAGCCTGTCAAGGCTGCGGGCCAATCGGGACGCCGGGAGCGACAAGAATCTCCCGACAGACCTCAGGCGGGTCGGCGGATCCGTTCGAGGATGGACGAGCGGGAGAGGGGGGAGACTGCTGTGGTGGCACGACGAACCGAAGGCCAGGTCGACGAGATCCTGGAAGCGGCCAGCCGGATCCTCTCGGCTGAGGGCGCGGCCGCGCTGACGGTGCGACGCATCGCGACCGAGGCGGGCTGCTCCACCATGGGCATCTACAGCCGCTTCGGCGGCAAGGACGGCGTGGTCGACGCGCTGTACGTGGAGGGCTTCGAGTTCCTCTGCTCGGGCATGAGCGCGTTGGCGCACACCGACGACCCGGTCGAAGACCTCCGGCGTTGCGAACTGCGTTACCGCGACATCGCGCTCGCGCACGCGACGCACTACATGGTGATGTTCGGCGGCGCGGTCCCCGACTTCGAGCCCAGTCCCGAGAGCAAGGCACTCGCCCTCGACGCGTTCGCGCGCCTGGTTGCCAACGTGCAGCGCTGCATCGACGTCGGCGCGTTCAAGGGTCACGCCGACGAGCTCGCGCACACGTTGTGGTCAGCGATGCACGGGCAGGTCATGCTCGAGATCGTCGGCATCAACCCGGTGGGCGGCGATCCCGACGACCGCTTCCGCGACCTCGTCGACACCGTGCTCGCCGGCCTTCAGGCGCGCTGACCACACGATGTTGCGCGACACGCCCCAGCGACTCAGCGAGCGGTCGCGCGCGGTCGTCGACAGCGCGCTCGACCGCGTGTTCGCCGAGCCGTTCACGGTGACCACGGCCGAAGACTTCGAGCGCCTCATGACCGAGCACCACGGCACGGGTGGGCCGGGCGCCATCGCCAGCGCGGGCGCGATCGCCGCGTTCGTCCGCACGGCAACGCCGTTCGCGGAACGGGCGATGAAGTACGCGCGGGTGAGCTCGTCGGCTGCAGGCAAGACGGGTTTCGCGCCCGCGAAGGTGGCGAAGTACGCGTTGGCTGCCATCCCGGTCGCGTTGTCGCTCTCGGGCAGCGCGCGGCGAGGTGTCCACGAGCTCCAGGTGCTCGCGTCGTTCCTCATCCAGCGCTTCCGGGCGGTCGGCATCGAGCCCGATCGTGGGCTCGTGCGTGCGCTCACGGTGTCGATCGCCACGAACCCCGACCGTCGCCCCCAACTCGACGCGGGCGCCGGCAAGTTCAGCACCGCGCTCGGCGGCCAATGGGTGATGCGGTCGGTGGGCAAGGACTCCGCACAGGCGGGACGGGAGCGCGCGCGCTTGCAGCTGGCGGCGGTCGAGCGACTCGATCTCGCCGACCTCTCCGAGCAATGGGCTCAACGCGCACGCTGATCCTGCCGATACCGGAGGCATGCGACGTCTGCACCGGCCCACGCGCGCCCGCGTCCTGCTCGCGCTGACGATTGCCGCGGTCAGCTTCGCCGCCGCTTGCGACCCTCCGCCGCCGGAGCCCGCTCCGCCGAGCCCGCCGGCCGGAGCACCCGACCCGACCACGTTCGCGTGCCCGGTGGTGGGCGCGACGTACACCGACAACTACGGCCCGCGCGGCTCCGGCTTCCACGCGGGGCTCGACATGTTCCAGACCTTCGGCTCCGACGAGGTGGCGGTCGGACCCGGGCGCGTGACCTACGCAGTCGAGGACGCGGGAGGCAACGCCGCCTACCTCTGGGCCGACGACGGCAACGTGTACTACTACGCGCACATGTGGTTCTTCATCGGCGCCGACAACCGTCGGGTCGAGAAGGGCGAGACGATCGGGATCCTCGGCGCGTCCGGGAACGCGAC
>JBEVIU010000127.1:0-6999 GCA_040510575.1 Acidimicrobiia bacterium
CGCCGTCCACGTCGGATCGGCACGCACCCCGGCACGGGCCCGTCACGCGGGCACGTGCCGGTTGCGCGTGACAGGCCCGTCGCCCGAAGATGCCCCGCCCGAGCTGCTTGCAGGAGATTCACGCCGTGGAATATCCGGAGACCGCGTTCCGCCCGACCATCCCCGACGCGCTGCACCACGCGGTCGAGATCTCGGGCTCCCGCCCCTTCATCGTGACGCCGGCGCGTCGCATGACCTACGCCGAGGCCGAGGTCGGGTCACGGCACCTGGCCAAGCGGATGCTCGCGGCGGGCATGGGCAAGGGCACTCGGGTCGGCCTCTACTTCACGTACGGCCAGGAGTGGGTCGTCGCGTGGCTGGCAGCGAGCCGCATCGGTGCGCTGGTCATGCCGCTCGCGACCACCTATCGCCCGTCGGAGATCCGCAAGGTCCTGCGCATCGGTGACATCGACACGCTGATCATGGCGAGCACTGTGCTCGGCAAGGACATGCAGCAGATGCTCGAGGACAGCGTCCCCGGGCTCGCGGAGGCGACGGGTCCCGAGCTCTTCCTCGCCGACACGCCATCGTTGCGCTCCGTCTGGGTCACCGGCGACACCGACCGCGTGTGGGCGACGCCGGTCGACCTCGAGGCGGCGGCCGACCTCCCCGCTGGGATCACCGACGAGCTCCTCGCGCAGCTCGAAGCTGAGGTGGTGCCCGCCGACCTCGCGCAGGTCACCTACACGTCGGGGTCGAGCGCCGACCCGAAGGGCGTGGTGCACACGCACGGCACGGTGATCCGCGCCACGGCGGGGATGTCGGCGCTCATGGTCCCGGGCTCCGAGCCGCCGGTGTTCTTCTGTGCCTTCCCGTTCTTCTGGATCGGGGGCACCCTCATCCTCGGCGCGGCGCTCCAGACCGGCGCGACGGTGCTCGTGATCGAGCGCTTCGAGCCCGGCGCGGCGCTGGCGATGATCGAGGAGCACCAGGCGACGTCGGTGATGGGATGGCCGTCACTCATCCAGGCGATGCGCGACGACCCGTCGTTCGCCACCCGCAAGCTTCCCGAGATACCGGGGCTCACGATGGGCCCGGCCGACACCGCCCTCGCGTCGACGCCGGTCCCGGGTATCCCCGGGCACCGCGGCATGAGCGAAACGGTCGGCAACATCATGTCGGTGCAACACCGAGCGATCGATCCCGACACGGGCGACGACGTGCCCGACATGGAAGAGGGCGAGCTCCTCGTGCGCGGGTACGGCCTCATGCACGGGTACTACAAGAAGGAGCGCCACGAGGTCTTCGACGACGACGGCTGGTTGCACACCGGCGACCGCGTGTTCATCCACGGAGGCCGGCCCTACTTCGTGGGTCGCTTCACCGAGATGGTGAAGTCACAGGGCGCGAACGTCGCGCCGCGCGAGGTGGAGCTGTTCCTCGAGGAGACGTTCCCCGAGATCCTGTACGCCTTCGTCGTCGGGATGCCGCATCCCGAGCGGGGCGAGGAGGTCACCGCAGTGCTCGTCGCCGCGCAGGGCCACGAGATCGATGCCGCCGACGTGCAGCGCCGGTCGCGTGAGCAGATCTCGGGCTTCAAGGTGCCGACGCGCATCGAGATCTGGAACGAGGCCGACGTGCCGTGGCTCGGATCGGGCAAGCCCGACAAGCTCGCGATCAGGACGCGCCTCGACGGCGGCTGAGCCGATCTGCGCGCGGCGTGCGTCGGAGCCGTCACGTCCAGGGCGACGTAGGTCACGCACCGCGTTCCGCGCTGAATCCTCGGCCGCTTGCTGCCGATTGACGTCGCATGAACGTCGGTTCCCGGTTCGCGGGCGCGCGCTCGCTCGTGGCAATGACCTTCATCGCGCTCACCGCATCGATCGTGACTGCCGGGTCGGGCGCCGTCGCCGGCGCGGCGACCACGGGCAAGTGCGCGGACCCGTCGGGCGTCGTCAAGATCGGGATCTCCTACTTCGGCGGGGTCGAGAACAGCCTCGACGACATCGGCGCCGACGAGACGGCCGAGATCACCCCGGCCACCAGAGCGATCCTCGATGGGTACAAGGCCGGGACCCAGGCGCTGAACGAGCAGGGCGGTCTCGCCGGATGCAAGGTCGAGCCGCTGATCTTCAACTTCTCGGCCGCGTCGTCGGACTTCAACCAGACGTCGCAACAGGAGTGTGCGGCGTTCACCCAGGACGACCACGTGATCGCTGTCTTCGCGACGGCCTACGAGACCCGCGTCGCCGTCGACTGCTTCGCGAAGGCAAAGACACCGTTCTTCACGACGGGCCTCAACTACCCCCCGACGTGTGGCGACTACAAGGAGCACGCGGGATACGTGTACTCGGTCGCCGCAGTCGCGACGTGTCGCTTCGACTCGTTCATCGGGATGTGGAACACCGCGGGTCTGTTCCCGAAAGACGCGAAGGTCGGGATTCTCGCGATGGACGACGGTTCGGGCCAGGGCGAGCGCTTGGCGACAAGGGTGTGGACTCCCGAGCTGCGGCGCCTGAAGATCCCGGTCGAGACGTTCGCGTACACCGGCGCGACCAACGCCGCGAACTTTGCCGATGTGAATGCGGCGCTCTCGAATGCGCTGCTGAAGTTCAAGGCCGACGGCGTGAACGTCGTGCTCTTCACGCCGTCGGGCGGCCAGGGTGCCGCCGCGTTCCTTCCGCAGGCGCAGACCCAGGGCTTCTTCCCGAACTACGGGTTCACGAGCGCCGACGGCCTCCAGGTCGCGTCGACCCTCGGCGGCGGAGCGATCCACAAGGCGATCGCGATCTCGTGGGCGATCGCGGATCTGCCGCTCGCCGCGCAGCAGGCCCTGCCGACGAACCCGGCGATCGAGGCGTGCGCGTCCTGGTCCACACCGGCGACGATCGGACTCACCGGGTCGACGCCGTACTGCGACTTCCTCAACGTCCTCGGTGAAGGTCTGAAGGGCGCCACCAAGGCCGACGCGTCGTCGCTGCGCAAGGGCATCGACGCGTTGGGCACGAGCTTCGTCTCGTCGATGACCTACGAGGGGGCGACGAAGTTCGCTCGGCACCGCTACGACGGCGGCGCGCGAGCGATGATGCTCGAGTTCGACACCGCGTCGAAGACGTTCGTCCCCATGTCGGACGAAGGCTCGATCGTCACCGTGCCTTAGCCGCGCGCCTGTCAACGCGCCCGAAATTCTGTGCTGCGCTTTGCATTTCGAAAGGCGCTGTGAAACGCTCGCTGACGGCGAGCTCACAGATTTGGGGGGAACGATGACTGGCGCACGCACGTCGAACTGCGCCCCGTGCGTGCCCCTTGCAACGGTGTCCATTCCCTGAGGCCTCACGGCCGCGCGAGGTTCGAGCCAGTGTTCCCACGTCGAGCAACCCGGGTGTCACGACGCGGTTGGATCGTCGCGGCCGTCGTCGTTGCGGCTGCCGCGGCCGGCTGCAGCCCGCAAGGACTGGGGCTGCAGCAACCGACGCAGATCGAGAACCTCCGACCTGAGCTCTTCAGCAACGTCAAGATCCCGGTCACGATCTCATGGGACGAGGCGCGCCCGCTGAGCGACGGCGAGCGCTACATGGTGTTCGTCGACCGCAACCCGATGGCGCCCGACGAGTCGGTCCGCTCGCTCACCGACGACACGTGCAAGGCGACACCGGGATGTCCCGACAAGGCGTACCTGAACCAGAACTTCATCTTCCCCACCAGGGGAACGAGCATCGAGATCGCGATCTTGCCGTTCCAGGGCTCCGTTCCGGTGCACGACCTGTACGACCTGCACAAGGCAACCGTCGTGATCGTCGACGCCGCAGGCGCGCGTGTCGGCGAAGAGTTCTGGACGAGGTCCTTCTACGCCAACCGGGAGGTGTGACGTGCCCGGGGACGATCAGCTGCAGGCGGTTCGCGAGGGCGAAGCCGCGATCGATCTGATCGAGAAGGAGGCACACGAGCTTCGCGGCCGGAGCCTCGCGGCGCTGGGCTTCGGGTCCGAAGAGCCGGTCCCCTCGATGCGCGAGGGCATCCGCCGTGTCGGCGCGCGGTGGTCCACCCTCGTCAGGGTCGCGATCCTCGCCATCCCGTTGATGTTCCTGAACCTCGTCTACCTGCGCTTCGACATCGACATCGCGATGACGCTGGGCATCGACCCGCTCGGGTACGAGTACCCCGCCCTGCTGAACTCCCTCATCTCTCCGCTCGCGGTGATCGGGATCGTCGTTGCCGGGTTCGTCACCGCCGCGCTGGTGTTCAAGCGCCGGTGGCGTGGCTACGCGCTCGCGTTCTCGGCCTTCGGGTTCGCGGCGGCGTTGTGGTTCGCCGCCTGCTCCACGATCGACTGGGGTCTCGTCGCCGCCACTGCGCTGGCCGGCGTCTCGCTCGGCGCCGGGTACGCCTCGAGCGCATCGCTCGTCATGGACACCTACCCACCCGACGTGCGGGTGCGTGCGATCACCACATGGGTCCTCGGCCTCGCCGGGGGCCTCGTGGTCGGCAATCTGGTCGTCTCGATCGGGGTCGATGCATGGTCGCTGACGTGGCGGGGCGTCCTGATGATCCTCGCCGGCATCGCGTCGCTGGTCGCCCTCGCGTCGATCGGGATCCGCGACCCAGGCGTCGGCAAGTTCGACCTCGACCGCATCGACGACATCGTGCGAGCCAAGGTCGGGGAGCGGGGCACGCTGTCGGGCGAGCTGTCGGACGATGACGTCCGCATCGGGTTCGGCGAGCAGCTGCGTCAGCTGATGCAAACACGCGCCGCCACGTCGATGCTCATCGTGTTCTTCCTCTTCGGCACGGTGGCGGTGCCGTTCCAGGCGTTCATCAGCGCCTTCGTGGTCGCGCGCTACTCGTGGGATCTTTCCGATCGGTCGTGGTTGTTCACGTTGCTCGCCGTCGTCGGGTTGGTGCCGCTCCTCCTGATGCTGGTCAAGGGTGACGACTGGTTCCGCCGGAAGCCGACGCGGCTCCTGAACCTCGCCGGGCGCCTCGGGCTCATCGCAGGCGTCGCAACCCTCTTCGTCGCGTTCATCGCCAACGAAGCGGTCACGGTGATCGGGCTCGTGCTCGCCTACATCGGGATCCCGCTGATCCTGGCCGTCGCCTACGTCGTGATGCAGTCGGTGGTCGAGCCGAGATTGCGCCCGCACGCCGCCGCAGTCGCGGCGGCGGCGATCGCCGGCGCCGTGCTCGGTGGCGGTGTGCTCGCCGGCCAGCTCGCCGACCGCTACGGCGTCACCGCCTCGTTGGTGTTCTTCGCATTGAACTTCCTCGGCGTGAGCGCGTCGATGCGCACCGCGGCCGACGTGATGGACGACGAGGTTGCGGCGTTGGTCGAAGCCGAGACCCAACGCGAGGAGCTGCGCGTCAGGGTGTCGAGCGGTCAGCACTTTCCCCTGCTCGGATGTCGAAACATCGACTTCTCCTACGGGAAGCTGCAGGTGCTCTTCGGCGTCGACTTCACCGTCGACGACGGCGAACTCGTGGCCCTGTTGGGCACGAACGGCGCAGGAAAGTCGACCCTGCTCAAGGTCGTCTCGGGGATCGGCCTGCCCTCGCGCGGCAGCGTGCACTACCGCGGTGCCGACATCACCTACATGGACTCCGTGCGTCGCGTGCAGTTCGGCATCGCGCAGATGCCAGGCGGCCGTGCGGTGTTCGGCAACATGACGGTGGCGGAGAACCTCAAGATGCACGGCTTCACACTTCGCCGGTCGAAGGCGGCGATCGATCGCGGGATGGACGCCACGTTCGACGCCTTCCCCGTGCTCGCCGAGCGCCGCAATCAGCCGGCGGCGACTCTGTCGGGTGGCGAACAGCAGATGTTGGCGCTCGGGAAGGCGTTCATCCTGCAGCCGCGCCTCCTGCTGATCGACGAGCTCTCGCTCGGGCTCGCGCCGCTCATCGTCGGCCAGCTCATCGCGATGGTGCGGCGCATCAACGAGACCGGCACGGCCGTCGTGGTGGTCGAGCAGTCGGTGAACATCGCGCTCACGCTCGTCGACCACGCCTACTTCATGGAACGCGGCGAGATGCGCTTCGACGGTGTCGCCAACGAACTGATCGAACGACCCGACCTCTTGCGCTCCGTCTTCCTCGAGGGTGCATCGAAGGGTCTCCAGGCAGTGGCGCCGGACAGCGTCGGGGAGCACGACTGATGTTCGACTCGATCACGAACTTCGAGGTCACCGGGCCCTCGCTCGTCCTCGGCGCGATCACCGGCATGACCTACGGCATCGTGGCGGTCGGCCTCGTGCTGGTGTACCGCTCGAGCCGGATCATCAACTTCGCCCAGGGGGCGATCGGCGCGCTCGGCGCCGCGCTCCTCGGCGTCGCGGTGGTCGAGTGGGGCATCACGTACTGGTTGGCGTTCCCGTTCGCGTTGCTCCTCTCGGCGTTCGCGGGCGCGGCGTCCGACGTTGTCGTGATCCGCAAGCTCAACAACGCGCCGGCTGTGATCGGCGTGGTCGCGACCCTGGGTCTCGCTCAGGTGCTCCTCATCTTCTCGGGCATCATCAACAGCACGGCCGGCGCCGGCGCGCAGTTCCCGTCGCCGCCCGGCTTCCCCGACTTCGACCTCGGGCCGCTGCGGGTGACCACCGCCTACTCCGCGATGCTGATCCTCACGCCGCTCATCGTGATCGGGCTGGTCCTCTTCTTCCGGCGCGGATGGTTCGGCCTCGCGATGCGAGCGTCGTCGACCAACGTCGAGGCCGCCCAGCTCACGGGCGTGAACGCCAAGCGCATGACCACCCTTGCGTGGGGCATCTCGGGCGCCGTCGCCGCCTACACCGCGATCCTCATCCTGCCGACGCGCGGATTCACCGGCGGCGACTTCCTGGGGCCGGGCCTGCTCCTACGAGCACTCACCGCCGCGGTGATCGCCCGCATGACCAGCCTCTCGGTGGCGATGATCGCGGGCATCGGCGTGGGCATCCTCGAGTCGCTGCTGCTCTGGAACTACCCGGACGGCAGCCTCGTCGAAGCGGTGCTGTTCGTGATCATCCTCGCTGCGCTCCTGCTGCAGCG
>JBEVIU010000128.1:0-11482 GCA_040510575.1 Acidimicrobiia bacterium
ACGTGGCGACTGCCGCCGCATCGGTGCCCGACCCCTCGAAGGTCGCGTTGCTGGCGCAGACCACGCTGTCGCTCAACGACTGGCAGGGCGTGATGGCAAAGGCGCGCGACCAGTTCCCGGATCTGTGGACCGCGTCGCGCAACGATCTCTGCTTCGCGACCACGAACCGTCAGCAGGCGCTGCGCGAGATCGCCACCCGCGCCGACGCCATCGTGGTGATCGGCAGCGCCAACTCGTCGAACACGATCGCGCTCGCCAAGGTGGCGCGCGACGCGGGATGCGAGCGGGTGGTGCGCGTCGACGGCCCCGACGAGATCGACGACGCGGTGCTCGGCGATGCGGCGGTCGTCGGCGTCACCGCGGGGGCCAGCGCGCCCGAGGACCTCGTGCAGGCGGTGATCGCGAGACTCGCGCCCCGTGACGGCGTCGAGATCGTGCACGTGACCGATGAAGACGAGTACTTCCCTCCCCCGCGCGATCTGCGCGAGCTTGCCGCTCGCGGCGACCTCAGAGCACGCGGAGCGTGAGCACCAGGAACGTGAGCACCACCGCCACGAGATTGAAGGCGGCGTGCGCGAGCATGCCCGGCCCGAGCCGGTGCGAGTGCCACCGCAGCACACCGAGCACCAGCCCGGCGATCGCGATCACCACGAACGTGACCGCAAACGTCCGTGCCGTCATCCCGACCTGGTAGTGCACCGCGCCGAACGCGATCGCCTGCACCACGACCGCCACCCGGGCGCCGTAGCGCGACCGCAACACGCCCTGCACCAGGCCCCGGAAGAACAGCTCTTCGAAGAACGGCGCGCCCACCACCACGAAGAGACCCACCACGATCATCGCCAGGACGCTCGGGCGATTCTGGTCGAGGAGTGACGTTCCCTCGCCGTAGCTCTCGTCGGGCAAGAGGAGGATGAGCGCAGCCGCCGCCGCGGCGCCGGCGACCCGCGCCGCGATCGACGCGACCACGCCGGTGCTCAGATCCGACCACCGCAGGCGCACCAGGCCCAGGTCGCGCAACGAGCCGGTGCCGTAGCGACGCACCGCGAACACACACGCGCCGAGGAGGCCGGTCCACAGCCCGACGCCGCTCAGCACGAGGGGCACCACGGAGCGCTTCGACGCACCCAGGGCCAGCGCGAGGAGCACCAGGCCGACGCTCAGTGCCTCGCCACCGATGAACCCGAAGAGTGCGACGACCCCACCGCCGCGCAGTGCGACCTCGCCCTCGTCGCCCGCTGTGCGGTCGGCCGGCGGGAACCACGGTCGATACGGCGGCGGGGCGGGTTCGGTGAACGCGGTCCACCGGTGGCCGTCCCACCACCGCCAGGTCTCGGCATCTTCGGGATTCGGGTACCAGGCGGGCGCCGGACCGGCGCCTCCGTACCACGGTGCACCCGCGATCACGCCGGGTGCCGCCGCGCCGTTGAGGTAGGCCACGAGGTCGGCCACCTGTGCGCGCTGTTCGTCGGCCACCCACACCGCGGGGCCGCTCCAGGAGAGCGTGATGCCGCGCCGGCGGGCGAGCGTGTCGAGCGCGTGGCGCGACTCGGGTGGCCACGCCGCGAGGTCGTACGACGCGATCGGGCTGGTGTCGCTCGTCGTGCTCATTCGAAGGCACCCGTGCCCGCCGACAGCAGGGCAACCGCGAACACGGTGAGGCCGGCATATCCCAGCACGAGCCCGGCGATGGCCATGCCGTTGCCGCGCTGCCATCCCCGCGACCGCTTGATCTGACTCAGCGAGATGTGCCCGAAGACGACCGCGAGCACCGCGCCGATCATCGTGATGAACAAGAGGCCCGAGACGAGCGCGGCGATGGCGAGGCCGTTCGTGCGGACGCGCACGGGTGGCGGGTAGGCCCGCACCGGCGCGAACGAGCCCCCTGGAAGCGACCCTTCGGAGAACGACCCTTCGGAGAACGACCCGGGCGACCCGCTCGCCGTCACTCGGCTTCCCAGCTCGCCTGCAGTCGGCGCATGCCGCCCAGCCAACGGTCGTAGTCGGACGCCTTGCGCCCGAAGTACTCGAGCACCTCGGGATGCGGCAACACGAGGAACCGCTCGTCGTGCACCGCGGCGAGCACCGCCTCGGCCACCGCGTCGGGCTCGAGCACGAGGCCCACCGACTGCATCCGCCCCTCCGAGATCACACCGTGGGACGCGGCCGTGGCGCCACCGGTGGTCATGCCGGTGCGAACGTATTGCGGGCACACGCAGCTCACCCGGATGCCCGCGTTCCCGTACGTGACGGCGAGCCACTCCGCCAGGCCGACGACCGCGTGCTTCGTCACCGAATAGGGAAGGTCGCCGATCTGGGTGAGCAGACCCGCCGCCGACGCGGTGTGCACCAGGTAGCCCTCGCCCCGCTCGAGCATCCCGGGGAGCACAGCGCGCACGCCGTAGACGTGCGCGAGCACATTGGTCTCCCACGCACGCGCCCAGGCCGCGTCGTCGACCTCGGGGCCACCGCCGATCGCCACGCCGGCGTTGGCACAGAAGATCTCGACGGGGCCGTGCGCGTCGGCCGCGACCTGCACCAGGTGCTGCACCTGCGCCTCGTCACGGACGTCGCACTCGACCGCCAGGGCGCGCCCACCCGCGGCGTCAACGGCGGCCACGGTGTCACGTGCGCCGTCGGCGTCTCGGTCGGCGACCGCGACGATCGCGCCGGCCCGTGCCATCCGCTGCGCGAGCGCGCGGCCGATCCCCGATCCGGCGCCGGTGATCACCACGGAACGGCCGGCAACGTCCATCAGCGCTCAGTTGACCGGATCACCGGCACGGCGCTGGGCTTCGTCGAAGCAGCGTTGGAGCTCGCTGGTGAGCTCGTCGGTGAGCTTCGTCGCGGCGCGGCGACGCGAGCCTCCGGCGACGTCGACCGGGTGAAGCGGCTCGCCGACCACCACCGCGACGCGATGGAAGTGCGGGAACTTCGCGCCCTTCGGAAGGATGTGCTCGCTTCCCCCGACGCCGACCGGCACGATCGGGACACCGAGCTTCACCGAGAGGTAGGCCGCGCCGTCGAAGAGCGGCGCGAGTCGGGGCCCGGCCGCCCGGGTGCCTTCGGGGAACAGCGCCACCGGATCGCCACCGCGCAGCACGGCCTCGAGCACCCGGAGCGCTCCTCGGTCGGCGGTGCCCCGCTCCACCGGCACCGCGCCGAGGCGACCGAACAGCCACTTCCCCACCGGGTTCCGCAGGAGCTCCTCCTTGGCCAGGAACCGGATCCGGCGCGTGGTCATGAACGAGGTGAATGGCACGTCGAGGATCGAGCGGTGCGTCGGAGCGACGATGTATGCCCCGGTCGCCGGCAGGTGCTCTGCACCGACGATCTGCGCCCGGAAGAGGGGCCGGAACGCAGCCATGACGATCACGCGCACGACGCGGTAGAAGCGCTCGTCGCGCACATCATCGCTGGTGTGGCCGCCGTTCGTCTGGCCGCCATTCAGAGAGCCGGCGTTCATCCGCTCATCCTCGCATGGGCCACGACCAGCGCGATGACCTCGTCGGCACCGAGCGCGCTGGTGTCGATCACCAATGCGTCGGGTGCCGCATCCTCGGGTCGCACCGCGCGCCCGAGCGTGGCGTCGGCCCGGTCGCGCGTGTCGATCGCGGCCTGCACGTCGTCGACGGCCGTGGCGCGATCGGCGTCGGCCTCGTCGCGGTGCCGGCGCGCGGCGCGCACGTCGTCGCGTGCGGTGAGGAACACCTTGACCGGCGCGTCGGGCAGGACGACGGTGCCGATGTCGCGCCCTTCGACCACGCCACCGTCGTGCTCCTCGACCCAGGCCCGTTGGCGGGCGACGAGGAGCGCGCGCACGGGAGGGTGTGCGGCGACCGTCGACACCGCGCCGGTGACCTCCGGGCCCCGGATCGAGGCCGACACGTCGCGGCCGTCGAGCCGCACGATCCCGTTGTCGAGCTCCACCACGGCCCGCTCGGCCACTGCGGTCACGGCATCGGCATCGCCGAGCGCCACACCCGCGTCGAGTGCCGCCAGCGTGACCGACCGGTACATCGCCCCGGTGTCGAGGGTGTGGAGACCGAGGGCTGCGGCGACGCCGCGCGCCACCGTCGACTTGCCGGAGCCCGCCGGGCCGTCGAGCGCGATCACCCGCGCGGTCATCCGGCGCGTCCGGTGAGCGCCGCGAGGTCAGCGAGGAACTCGGGGTACGAGACGGTGGCGGCACTCCACCCGGCCACCGTGGATTCGCCGTCGAGCGCGTGCGCCGACACCGCGGCAGCCATCGCGATCCGGTGGTCACGATGGCTGGCGAACTGCCCGGGGTGCGGCGCGCCACCGCGGATGCGCAGCCCGTCGGCCTGTGCTTCGACGCCGACGCCGAGACCGCTCATCAGCTCCGCGACGGTTGCGATGCGGTCGCTCTCCTTCACGCGCAGCTCGGCGGCGTCGGTGATCTCGGTGACGCCGTCGGCGAACGCGGCCGCCACCGCGAGGACGGGGATCTCGTCTTGGACCAGCGGGATCTCGTCGCCGCCGATCGCCGTCGCGTGCAGCGCGCCGGCGACGATCCGGAGCTCACCGACCGGCTCGCCCAGCTCCTCGCCTGTCGGCGTGACCTCGATCGATGCCCCCATGCGGCGCAGCACGTCGACGAAGCCGATGCGGGTCGGGTTGAGCGCAACCCCCTCGATCGTGATGTCCGAGCCTGGCGTGATCGTTGCGGCAACCGACCAGAACGCCGCTGACGACGGGTCGCCGGGCACCCGGAGCTCGAAGGGACGCGGCGCGCCCGCCTCGACCCGCAGCGTGCGCCCCGCGAGCGACGCTGGCATCGACACTGGGGCACCGAGGGCGGCGAGCATGCGCTCCGTGTGGTCGCGACTCGGTGCCGGCTCGCTGATCTCGGAGGTGCCGTGCGCCTGGAGCGCAGCGAGCACGATCGCGGTCTTCACCTGCGCGCTCGCGACGGGCAGCGTGTACACCGCGCGCTGCAGCGCGCCGCCACGCACGACGACCGGTGCCCGCGTTCCGTCGGCGCGGCCGTCGATGCGCGCGCCCATCGCCCGGAGCGGGTCGATCACCCGCGCCATCGGCCGCGCGCGGAGGCTGTCGTCACCGGACAGCACGGTCAGGAACGGCCGACCCGCGAGCAGGCCGATCAGCGTGCGCATCGTCGTACCCGAGTTGCCGCAGTCGAGTACGCCTGAGGGCTCGCGCAGGGCGTCGACCCCACGACCGCCGACCGTGACCCCGTCGTCGGTCTCGGTGATCGTGACACCGAGTTGCCCGAGGATGGCGGCGGTGCAACGCACGTCGTCGCCGCGCGCGAGCCCGTGGATGAGCGAGTCGCCGTCGGCCATCGCCGCGAACAGAAGCGCGCGGTGCGAGATGCTCTTGTCGCCGGGCACCCGGACGCGCCCCCGGAGGGGCGCCGCGCCGCCGAACGCGACCGAGTCGGCGGCGGCCGCGTCCGTCATCCGAGGACCGTCCGGCCGACGTGGTAGCCGTCGGCCACGAGCGCGTGCTCGAACGTGTCGGCGCCCGACGCCGGCACGACGCAGATCACGACGCCGCGGTTGCCCTCGAGCGAGTGCGCCATCTCGAAGTCGATGATGTTGACGCCGAGGCGCGCCGCGATGGTGGTGACCTCGGCCAGTTGACCGGGTTCGTCGGGGATCGGGATGCGCAGCTCCACCAGCGGCTCGTCCGCCGGGAGCCCGGTGGGCAGGTTGCGCCGGGCCCGGCGCGCATCTTCGAGCAGTTCGCGCAGCGCATCGCGATCGCCGCCCGACACGAACGCCCGCACCTGCATCAGCGCGGTGAGGTAGCCGTCGAGCGCGGTGACGATCGCATCGCGGTTGGCCACGCAGATGTCGGGCCAGATGCCCGGATGGCCCGACGCGATGCGGGTCATGTCGCGGAACCCACCCGCGGCGAGGCGCAGCATCACGGCGTGACGGTCGCTGCCCGCGTCGGCCACGTTCATCAACGTCGACGCCGCGAGCTGCGGCACGTGGCTGACCACCGCGACGAGCGCGTCGTGGATGTCGGGCGCCAGGGCGATGGTGTCCGCGCCGAGCTCCCCCACCGCGGTGCGCACCGCGGCGAAGGCGGCCGGATCGGTTGTCGGTGTGGGGGTGAGCACCCAGGTGGCGCCGGCGAACAGGTCGACGCGCGCGCCGTCGAGCCCTTCCTGCTCGGAGCCGGCCATCGGATGACCACCGACGAATCGACCCGCGAGCTCGGGACGGGCCGCTTCGACCGCGGCCACGACGGGCCCCTTCACCGATCCGACGTCGGTGACGAGTGGCGCGCCGGCGTCGAGAGCCTCGATCACCACGTCGGCCACCGAGCCGACCGGCACCGCCACCACCACGAGGTCGACGCGCGCCACCGCCTCGACCATGGTCGAAGCGAGGAGGTCGATGGCACCGAGATCCCGGGCGCGTTCCGCGCGCTCGCGGTCGGGGTCGAAGCCGAGCACCTCGGAACCGGCGCGTCGGAACGCGAGACCGACCGAGCCTCCGATCAGCCCGGTGCCGACGAGGGCGACGCGGCGGGGAGCAGCCATGACCAGCTACTGCGGGAGATCAGGACGCAGCATGGTCGCGCCCTCGAGGAACACATGCTGGAGCTCGGCGCGGGGCCGATCGCTGTAGCAGTGGATCATCACACGGATGCAGCGCGGCAGACCGTGCGGCACGTCCTGTTCCTGTGCGCCCATCAACGCGACGTCGTCGAGGGACAGTGCGGCACGCGCCGCACTGGCCGGGAACTCCGCGTGGAGGTCGGGCGTGGCGGTGAACAGCATGCTCACCACCGACTCGTTCGTGAGCCCGTTGCGGGCGAACAGCTCCTTCACGAGGCGGGTGGTCTTGGCGTCGATCTCCGCCTTGGAGTCCTCGTCGCAGGTGATCGCGCCCCGCAGCGCCTGGAGTTTCACGCCGACGGAGATTAGTCGGGGGTGCCCGCAGGGCCGGGCGACATGTCGGACGACATGCCGGGCGACATGCCACTCGGCGTCTCACGTTCGGGTCGGGGCTGCGGGCCGGCCGACTCGTAGAGCGAACGCACCTCGGCGGGCCGCAGCGCGCGCCACGCGCCCGGCTGCAACCGGTCGTCGCGCACCGGTCCGATGCGCGTCCGCACCAGGCGAACCACCGGGTATCCGACCGCCTCGCACATGCGACGGACCTGTCGGTTGCGCCCTTCGTGCAGACCGAGCTCGAGTGCGGCGTTGCCGCGGTGTCGTTGCACGAGCCGCACGGTCGCGGGGGCGGTGGGGCCGTCGTCGAGCACGACGCCGTCGCGCAACGCAGCGAGCGCGCTCGCGCTGGGGACGCCTTGCACTTCGGCGAGATAGGTCTTCACCACGCCGAAGCTCGGATGGGTGAGCAACTGCGTGAGCTCTCCGTCGTTGGTGAGCAGCAGGAGGCCCTCCGTGTCGGTGTCGAGGCGGCCCACCGGAAAGACGCGCGGCTCCGACGGCACCATGTCGACCACGGTGGGCCGGCCCTGCGGGTCGCTCGCCGTCGACACGTGCCCGATCGGCTTGTTGACGAGGAAGTACACGAGGTCGGTGCGCACCACGACCGCGACGCCGTCGAGCTCGATGCGCTGCGTGGTGGGGTCGGCGCGCCGACCGAGCCGCGCGACCTCGCCGTCGACCGTGACGCGACCGTCGGCGATCAGCTCCTCGCAGGCGCGGCGGGAACCGAGGCCGGCGCGAGCGAGGAGCTTCTGCAGCCGCTCCGGCGGAGCCGGATCGGCCACGTCACTCGGCCAGCGCGTCAGGAATTTGGGCGTCGGCGGTCGCGGCTGCAGGCGTGTCGTCGATGCGCAGGCCGCGCTCGAGCGCTTCCACGACCGAGGCGTCGGGCACGAAGTCGCCGAGCGCAGGGAGGTCGTGGAGCGAATGCAGCCCGAGGCGCTCCAAGAAGCTGATCGTGGTGCCGTAGAGCACCGCTTGGCCCGGCCCGGGATCACGACCGACCTCTTCGACGTAGCCCCGTTGCAGCAGCGTGGTCATCGTGGCTTCCACGTTGACGCCGCGGATCGCGGAGATCTGCCCGCGGGAGATGGGCTGCTTGTACGCGACGATGGCGAGGGTCTCGAGCGCCGGTACCGACAAGCGCGAGTGCTGGCCCTCGAGCACGTATCGCTCGACGTACGGCGCGAGGTCTGGGTGGGTCTGGAACCGGTACCCGCCGGCGACGCGGGCCAACTCGAATCCCCGTCGTTCCTCGTGACAGTCGGCTGCGAGCTGCGCGCACACGTCTTCGATCGTGGTGACCGGCAGCTCCAGGAGCTCGGCGAGCAGGCGGGGCTCGACCGGCTCGGTCGCCGCCATCAGCACCGCTTCGATGGCCCGGCGCGTGTCGTCGTCGCTCACGAATGGATTCCTTCCGAGTCCCGTGCCGCATCCCGAGCGGGCGCGGGCGTGTCGTCCCACTCGTCGAGGTCGTAGGCGCCGAGCTCCGCGGCGGCCTCGTCGGGCTGGAGCCGACGGATCACGAGATCGCCGAAGTTGTTGAACTGCACGAGGTCGACCATGCCCTGCTTGTAGAGCTCGAGGATCGCAAGGAAGCGGACCACGAGCTCGAGCCGGTGCGGGACGCCGGCGACCAGGGCCCGGAAGCTCATGGGCTCCGACGCCGGGAGGAGGCGCAGGACGGTGTCGACCGCGTCGCGCACGCTCGCACGCACGGGCGCCACGTGATCGACGTCGACGACCGGCTCCGGTTTGGCTGCGAGCAACCGCAGTGCGGCGCTGCGCAGCGCCTCGGGACGGACCGACTCCAGCGGATCCGGCGCCAACGAACGGAACGGCTCTTCAGGGCCGAGGCTGCGAGCGACGCTCTGGTCGGCACGGCGGATCATCGCGTCGAGCGTGCCGGCCGCGTCCTTGAACGTCTTGCACTCGAGCAGGCGGGCGAGCAGGAGGTCGCGCTCCTCGAAGCGGAGCAGCTCCTCGTCGAGCTCGACGTCATCGAGGCCGGGCAGGAGCCGTCGCGCCTTGAGCTCGACCAAGGTGGCCGCGATGAGCAGGAACTCGGTGGCCGTCTCGAGATCGAGCGCCCCGACGGAATCGACCTGCAGCCGCTCGAGCTCCGCGAGGTAGGCATCGACGATCGACGCCAACGACACCTCCCACAGCTCCACCTCTTGACGCAGGATGAGGTGCAACAGGAGGTCGAACGGTCCCTCGAACACAGGGGTGCTGACCTCGTACGGCATCGGTTGCGAGCGTACCGGAGCGTCCCCACGGCGACGTGGCATCCAGGCCGTCAATGACCGCGCCCGGGACCGCACCCGCCCGGTAGTGTCCCGATTTCCACCACTTCCTCGAGCTCCCCCCTCGAGCAGACGGCGACAGGAGCCGCACGTGGCGCGCGTGCTGTCGGGCATCAAGCCCACCGGCGAGATCCATCTCGGCAACTACCTCGGGGCCGTGCGCCACTGGGTGGCGGCCCAGGACGGCGCGGCCACGCCCGACGACGCCCTCTACTGCGTCGTCGACCTCCACGCGCTCACGGTGCCGTGGGAGTCGAAGGCGTTCGCCGACATCACCCGCCGCACCGCGATGGTGCTGCTCGCGTCAGGCCTCGACCCTGCCCGGTGCACGCTCTTCGTGCAGAGCCACGTGCCCGAGCACACCGAGCTCACCTGGCTGTTGAACTGCGTCGCCACCGTCGGCGAGCTGCGGCGCATGACGCAGTTCAAGGACCGATCGGCACGTGGCGGCACGGCGGGGCAGGAGTCGCTGAGCGCCGGGTTCTTCGACTACCCGGTGCTGATGGCGGCCGACGTGCTCGTCTACGACACCAACCTCGTGCCGGTCGGCGACGACCAGCGCCAGCACCTGGAGCTCGCTCGCGACATCGCGATCCGCTTCAACCACCGGTTCGGCGACACGTTCGTGGTCCCCGAGGCAACCGTGCCTCCCGTCGGCGCGCGCATCATGGACCTCCAACGGCCCGACGCGAAGATGTCGAAGTCCGATGACTCGCCACAGGGAACACTCCCGATCCTGGACCCACCCGCCGCGCTGAGCAAGCGCATCAAGTCGGCCGTGACGGACTCCGACGGCACCGTGCGGTTCGACCCGACGGCCAAGCCCGGCGTGTCGAATCTCCTCTCGATCCTCGCCGCGGTCACCGACGCGCCGATCACCGCCGTCGAGGGCGAGTACGCCGGGTCGGGCTACGGCGCGTTGAAGTCGGCCGTCGCCGATGCGGTCGTCGAGCTCGTGACCCCGATCCAGGCCCGCTACGCCGAGCTGGCGGCCGACCCGGCCGAGGTCGACCGGATCCTCGCGGCCGGCGCGGAGCGAGCCGAGGTGATCGCCCGCCCCGTGATCGCTCGGGCACGCTCCGCCGCGGGATTGCTCCCCCGCGCCGGGCACGCCGTCCGATGAGCGACGAGCTCGCCGGCGACGAGCCCGCGGGTGACGAGCCCGCGCGAACGCCCCCGCCCGTCGAGCGTGGAGAACGCCGCTACATCCGACACTCCCCCGGGCTCGAGTTCGACCGCGTCGCGTTCTTCAGCGACGCGGTGTTCGCCATCGCGATGACGCTGCTCGTCGTCGGGGTGGGCGTCCCCCACGTGTCGGACTCCGGCTTGAGCAAGGCGCTCAGCGGCAAGCGCCCCGAGATCACGGCCTTCTTCATCAGCTTCATCGTGATCGGCAACTACTGGCTCTCGCACCACCGCTTCTTCGCGCATCTCACGTCGGTGACCCCGCGCCTGATGTTGTGGAACCTCGTGTACCTCGCGGTGATCGCGTTCACGCCGTACCCGGTCGCGCTCACCGGCATCTACGAGGATCAGCCCATCTCGGTTGTGATGTTCGCGGTCGCCCTCGGCATCGCGAGCGGTCTCGAAGCGGTCATGTTCTTCGTCGCGCACCTCGACCACCTCTTCGAACAGGACCTGCCGCTCGACATGGTGCGCTGGTCGATCACCGCCGCGATGATCCCCGTCGCCGTGTTCTTCCTGTCGATCCCGATCGCGTTCTTCGACACCGGGCTCGCCCTGCTCTCCTGGATACTGATCTTCCCGCTCGAGGCGCTCCTCGACCGCAAGCTCAAACCCGAAGACGCCGACGAGCTGCTCTGACGACGCCGGACGCGCCGGTCAGTCGTCGCCGAATCAGTCGTCGCCGAATCAGTCGTCGTCGGCGGCGACCAGCGCGAGCACGACCGGCTCCGGGATCCCGGTGGTGGCCCAGTGGTCGGGGTCGTGGTGCGCCGCTGCCCAGGCGGCCGCTTCCTCGGGCCCACCAGCGAGGCGGATGCGGTCGGCGCCGAGGGCCGGGTGTCGCAGGTAGAGGCCGACCCGACGGGTGAACCCACTCCGCTCGGACCACGCCTCGGCCATGTCGCGACCGGCGACCGCACCCGAGACCGTGGCCACCACACGGCCGTACACGCCGAGGCGCGCGTCGAGCTTGCCGATGTCGTGCAGCAGCGCGGCGGCGAGCCAGCGCCGGTCGTCGGCGAACTCCGTGCCCGCG
>JBEVIU010000129.1:0-5799 GCA_040510575.1 Acidimicrobiia bacterium
CCGTTGGGTCGCTTCCACCCGGCGAGCACCTCGCCGACCGGGTCGGGCAGGGCCGCGACGTCACGCAGGCCGTCGGCCATCGACGCGAGCCGGGTGTCGGTGAGGCGCAGCCGGTCGAGCGGGCCGGGCTCCATGCCCGCGACCGCAGCCGCGGCCATGTCGGCCTCGTTGGCCCGCAGGAGCTCGGAGCTCCGCTGGCCCAGCAGGTCGGCTGCGGCGAGCAGCGCGGCGTTCTTGGCGGCGGTGGATGCCAGCGAGAGCGGGCCGGCAGCAGCCTTGGCGCGTCGTCCCAGCTCGGCCACCGACATGCGGCGCAGTGTACCGGGGGTCCCCCAGGCCCTTCCGAGGCGTTCACCGGTGCAGCGAGCGAGCACGGTCGGGAGCGGTGAGGCCATGCCGCCCGGCCCGTCTGCGCAGCCGAGTGGCGCAGCAGCCGAGGGGCGACCCGGCCTCACCTACCTCCCGCTCCTCGCCGACCGCCGAAGCCCTCGAGAGGACTCTCCCCCCGCCGGTCGACGACGAGTACGGAGACAGAGTGTGACGGAACCCTTCGCCGCGCGCAAGGGCGCTCGAACGGAAATGCCGCGGCGGACAGCGTACGCTTGAGAAATCACGCACCCGAGGTGCGGCCCGACATGCGGCTTGCGGTGTGGGGAGTGCAGCGTCAGGGCAGCACGACGAGGTCGTCGGCATGCACGACCTCGTGGGGCAGCGAGTCGGGGAGGTCCGCGGTGCGGCTCCCGACCACCCCGCGCAGCTCGTTCGCCGAGTAGCGCGCCAGGCCCTTCGCGAACACGGCGCCGCCGAGGTCGACGATCTCCACCGCGTCGTCGGCCACGAAGGCGCCGTCGACCTCGAGCACACCGGCGGGCAGCAGCGAACGATGATCGGTGCACAGCGCGCGGCGCGCACCGTCGTCGACCACGATCCGGCCGGACGCACCGAGCGCGAACGCGATCCACAACTTGCGACTCGACAATCGCTGTTCGCGTGGGCGCACGCTCGTGCCGACCGCGGTGCCGTCGATCGCACCGACGATCACGTCGACACCGTCGGCCCCGGCAATGACCGCACGCACGCCCGACCACGCCGCGATCTTCGCGGCCGCGAGCTTGCTCGCCATCCCGCCGCTCCCCCGCTCCGTGCCGCTCCCACCCGCGACCGCTTCGAGCGCGGCATCGACTTCGGCGATCTCGGCGATGAGTGAGGCGCCCTCGTCGAGGCGCGGGTCAGCGGTGAAGAGCCCGGGCGTGTCGGTGAGGAGCACCAGCACGTCGGCACCGACGAGGTGCGACACGAGCGCGGCGAGGCGGTCGTTGTCGCCATAACGGATCTCGTCGTCGGCGACGGTGTCGTTCTCGTTCACGATCGGGACGACCCCGAGGTCGAGCAGCCGTCGCAGCGTGGCGCGCGCATGCAGGTACTGCGACCGCACCCCGAAGTCGTGCGGCGTCAGGAGCACCTGACCCGCGATCAGCTCATGGCCGGCCAGGATCGCACGCAGGCGCTCCATCAACCGCGGTTGGCCGACGGCTGCGATCGCCTGGAGCGTGCCGACGTCGGTCGGCCGGCGATCGAGGCCCAGTACCGGCAGGCCCGCCGCGATCGCGCCCGAGCTGACGAGCACGACCTCGTGGCCGCGAGCACGCGCGGTCGCGATCTCCGCGCAGAGCTTCCCGAGCGCGACGTCGTCGAGCTCGCCACGCTCCGAGGTGATCGACGAGGTGCCGACCTTGACGACCGCGAGCATCGTCAGATCCCCTCGATGTACTCGAGCTCGATCGTGCCGATGCGCACGGGGTCGCCTTCCTGCGCGCCGGCGCGGGCAAGCGCACGGTCGACGCCCATCTGACGCAGCCGGTACTGCGCGTACTCGAGCGCCTCGACGTTGGTGAGATCCGCCATCGCGACGGCCCGCTCGGCGGCGCGGCCGGTGACGCGCAGGATCCCGTCGTCGTCGCGCACCACGCTGAAGCCTTCTTCGGCGGGACGCAGCACCACGAACGGCTCAGGGTCGGGCTCCTCGGCCCTGGCCTCGTCGATCAGATTGCCGAGACGCCCGAGGAACTGGTCGATCCCCTGCCGGGTCACGGCCGAGAGCAGCAGCACGTCGTCGCGGTCGATCGCCGCGGTCGCGACGTCGGCCTTGCTCCCCACCACGAGACGAGGCCGCTCGAGCAGTTCGGGCCGGTACCGACCGAGCTCGTCGAGCAGCACCCGCTCCTGCTCCTCGGGCGAGCGCTCGTCGACGCTCGCGAGGTCGAGGAGGATCACCAGCACCCGGGCCCGTTCGACGTGGCGCAGGAACGTGTGGCCGAGCCCCTTACCGTCGGACGCGCCTTCGATGAGCCCGGGGATGTCGGCGAGCACGAACTCGTGGTCGCGGAAGCGCACCACGCCGAGATGCGGCTCCAACGTGGTGAAGGGGTAGTCGGCGATCTTCGGCTTCGCCGCGCTCACCGAGGAGATCAACGTCGACTTGCCTGCGTTCGGGAAACCGACCAGCGCGGCGTCGGCCAGCAGCTTCACCTCGAGCCGCAACCAGTGCTCTTCGCCGTACTCACCCTGTTCGGCGAAGCTCGGCGCACGCCGTGCGTTCGACAGGAACCGGGTGTTGCCGCGTCCGCCCTGACCACCCTTGGCTGCGAGGTACTTGTCGCCGTGACGTACGAGATCGGCGAAGACCTCGCCGTCGCGCGACTTCACCGTGGTGCCCTCGGGCACGGTCACGACGAGATCGGCACCCCGCGCGCCGTGGCGCTTCTGGCCACCGCCGTGCTTGCCGGAGGTCGCGCGCCGGTGCGGGTGATCACGGAACGCGAGCAGCGATGCCGTGTTGCGATCGGCGAGGAGGTAGACGTCGCCACCCGAGCCGCCGTCGCCGCCGTCGGGACCGCCCTTGGGGACGTGGGCCTCACGACGGAACGCCACCGCGCCCGCGCCACCGTCGCCGCCGCGCAGGTTGACCTGTACCTCGTCGACGAAATTTCCGGCAGGCATCTCAGTCAGTCACTCCCGAACACGAACTGGCGTCAGTTCACCTGAACGATCCAGGCAGCTTGACGCCAGTTTGGTGGGGTTGGGGGCGACGGGGTGTGACTATTCGCCGGCGGCGGGCGCCGGGACCACGTCGACGAGCTTGCGACCGCGCCGGTGACCGAAGCGGACGGTGCCGTTCGCCTTGGCGAACAGCGTGTCGTCGCTGCCCTTGCCGACGTTGTCGCCGGGGTGGAAGCGGGTGCCGCGCTGGCGCACGATGATCGTGCCCGCGTGGACCTCGGTGCCGCTGAAGACCTTCACGCCGAGGCGCTGCGCGTTGGAGTCACGACCGTTGCGCGAGGATGCCGCGCCCTTCTTCTTCGACATCAGCCTTCTCCAGTCGAGGACTCGGCGTCGGCATCGTCGGTGCTCGACGTCTTGGCTTTGGCCTTGGCGCGGCTCTTGGTGGGGCCGGTGATCCCGGTGATCTCGATCACCGAGAGGTCCTGGCGGTGGCCGTAGTGGCGCCGGTTGTTGCTCTTCGGCTTGTAGGTGAAGCCGTCGATCTTCGGGCCCCGCGCCGCGCCGACCAGCTTGGCCTTCACCTTGGCGCCGGAGAGCTGGCTGCGGGTCGCGAGCACGGAGTCGCCGTCGACGAGGAGCACGGGCGTGAGCTCGAGCTCACTCCCCTCGTCGCCCACGAGCCGCTCGACTTCGAGCCGCTCGCCCGGTTCGACCCGGTACTGCTTGCCACCGGTGTGGATCACTGCATACATGGCGCGGGAAACCTTCAAGAGTTCGGGCGAAAGCTCGGGCGAAGAGCTCGGGCAAGAAAGCGTTCGGAACGGGACGAGGCTACTCCATCGACCCGAGCAGGGCCTCGTCGAGGAGGAAGCCCCGCCCGTGGCAGCTCGGACAGGTCTGGCTGAACGACTCCACCAGGCCCTCGGAGATGCGCTTGCGGGTCATCTCCACCAGCCCCAGCTCCGACATCTCGAACGCCTGGGTGCGGGTCTTGTCGCGGGCGAGGGCGTCACGGAACACCCGCATCAGCTCGTCGCGGTTCTTGGCGATCTCCATGTCGATGAAGTCGATCACGATGATCCCGCCGATGTCGCGCAGGCGCAGCTGGCGGGCGACCTCCTCGGCCGCTTCCAGGTTGTTGCGGAAGACGGTCTCCTCGAGGTTGGTCTTGCCGACGTTCTTGCCGGTGTTCACGTCGATCACCGTGAGCGCCTCGGTGCGCTCGATCACGAGCGATCCACCCGACGGGAGCCACACCTTGCGGTCGAGTGCCTTGAGGAGCTGCTCCGACACGTGGAAGCGCTCGAAGATGGACAGCCCCTCGGCCTCGGAGTCGTAGTACTCGACGCGCTCCGCGAGCTCCGGTGCCATGGCCTCCACGTACGCCATCGTCGACTCGTAGAGCGCACGGTCGTCGATGACGATGCCGCGGTACTCCTTCGTGAACTCCTCACGGATGAGCCGCAGCACGAGGTCGGGCTCCTGGTAGAGGAGCTTCGCCGACTTGGTCTTCGCCGCGAGCTGCGAGATCTGCTCCCACTGCGAGCGGAGCCGTCGCACGTCGCGTTCGAGCTCGTCGCGCGTGGCGCCTTCCGCCGCGGTGCGCACGATGAGCCCTGCGTCGGCGGGGCGGAGATCGTCGAGGATGCGACGCAGCCGCTTGCGCTCGTCGTCGGGCAACCGCTTGGAGATGCCGTAGGTCTCCGGCTCGCCCGGCACCATCACGAGGAAGCGGCCGGCGAGGCTGACCTCCTGGGTGAGGCGCGCGCCCTTGTGCGCGATCGGGTTCTTCGTGACCTGCACGAGCACCGTCTGGCCGTTCTTCAGCATGCGCTCGATCTTCGGGCGCCCACCGCCATTGTCGACGTCAGCCTTGTCGAAGGCGACGTCGCCGCGGTACAGCACGCCGTTCTTGGGCGTGCCGATGTCGACGAACGCCGCTTCCATCCCCGGGAGCACGTTCTGCACGCGGCCCTGGTAGATGTTGCCGTCGATCGAGTCGTTGCCGTGCGGGGTGGCGAGCGTGTGCTCCACCAGGTTGCGTCCTTCGAGCACGGCGATGTGGGTGTGACCGCCCTCGAGCACGTGCACGACCATCATGTAGCGACCCGCGGGGCGGCCCTTGCGGGTCCGGCCCCGGCGGCGCTCCAGCACGTCGTCGTCGAGCATGAGCGCGGGCTCGTCCTCGAACGTCGTGTCGGCACGCACGACGTCGTCACGGTTGGCGGAGCCACGACCGGTGCCGTTGCCCTGACCGCCCCGACCGCCCTGACCCTGCGCAGCGGGCTGCCCCTCGGCGCCCTGTCCCTGCCCCTGGCCACCGGCCGTGCCGCGGCCGCGACCACGACCGCCGCGCCGCCGGCGCCGCTTGGCTGCGGGCGTGCCGTCGCCATTGGTCGGTGTGCCCTCGGCCGCCGCTGCCGCGTCGGCCACCGGTGCGATCACAGCAGGAGCAGGGCGCGAGTCGCCGATCTTCGGTCGCGCGGTCTCGGGCCCGCGGTCGCCGACGCGCGGGCGCGCGAGCGGTGCGTCGAGCCCAGCGTCCTCGAGAGCGTCAGCGGCGATGTCTTCGGTGGTCAGACCCCGGTCGGCGCCTGCGTCGTGCTCGCTGCCAGGCAGCTCGATCTCGTCGTCGTCATCGTCGTCGAAGTCGGCATCCACGGCTTGACCGTTGGTTGCCGCGGCGCCGGCGGTCGAGGGCTTCTTGCGATTGCGCCCACCCCGCGAGCCGCGACGGCGACGACGGGGTTGGCCGGTGCTTCCACCTTCCGACGGGCCGTCGGGGCGACCGTCTGG
>JBEVIU010000130.1:0-11607 GCA_040510575.1 Acidimicrobiia bacterium
GCGGTCGCCTTCCCCGCCCTCGGCGCAGGGATGGAAGTCGACGTGATCGACCGCGCCGCGCTCGAGCTCGAGGGCACCGCGTGCCCCATCGACGCCGGCAACGAGCGGGCGCGACGGCTGGCCGTGCTCGGCCGGGCCGTGCGCGGCCTCGAGATGCGCATCGCGGACCGCGAAACCGGCGCACCGCTCGGTGACCGTGGGGTGGGCGAGCTGCAACTGCGCGGCGTGTCGATCACACCCGGCTACTACCGCAACGACGACGCCACCGCCGCTGCGTTCGTCGACGGTTGGTTCCGCACCGGCGACCTCGCGTACCTCGCCGATGAGGGGCTCGTGGTGTGTGGCCGCCTCAAGGATGTGATCATCGTCGGCGGCCGGAACGTGTTCCCCGAAGACGTCGAGCGGGCCGCGGCATCGGCCGACGGCGTGCGCGCCGGCAACGTGATCGCCTTCGGAGCCACGTCGCGCCGGCACAAGGAGTCCATCGTGGTGGTGGCCGAGACGAAGGCCGAGGATCCGAGCGCGGTGCGCGAACGGCTGGTCACCCAGGTGAGCGACGCCGTCGGCATCCCCCCGGCCGACGTGGTGCTGGTACGCCCGGGAACCCTCCCGAAGACCTCGTCGGGCAAGCTCCAGCGGTCGCTGTGCCGCGAGCGTTACGAGGCCGACGCCCTCGACCCCATCTGACGGCCAAGAGCCGAACTGGCGTCAATTCGCCTGAATACTCCAGGTGACCTGACGCCAGTTCGCGGTCGGGTGGGCGACGGGGTGCAGTGAACGGTCGAATTGGGTAGCCGTCGACCAGAATGAGGGTCCCGATGCACGCCTCCTCCGACCTCCGCGCGCTCGAGCCGAGCGATCCCGCAGTTGCGGCGCAGCGCCGTCCCGCGGGCGCGACGCGGTCGACGGCGCGCGACTTGGGACGGATCTTCCTCGTGTTGCTCGCGCTCACGTGCGCGCTGCGGCTCCCCGCGTTCTTCGTGCCGGTGTTCAACTCCGACGAGACCTTCCTGGCCACGCAGGCCAAGGTGATCGACGAAGGTGGCCAGCTCTACGAAGACGCGGCCGACCGCAAGCCGCCCCTCGTGCCGTACGTGTACGCGGCCACGTTCGCGTTCTTCGGTACCACCGCGCTGTGGTCGGTCCGCATCGTCGCGATGCTCGCCGTCGCGCTCACCGCGCTGCTGCTCACGATCGAGGCCCGCCGTCGGTACGGCACGCGCGCGGGATGGATCGCCGGGATCATGTGCGTGTGCGCGATGGTGATGTTCGCGCCCCAAGACGGTCAGGCCGCGAACTTCGAGGTGTTCATGTTGCCCTCGATGACGGCCGCGATCCTCCTCGCGCGCCGCGGGAAGGGCATCGCGGCCGGCGTGATGGTCGCCGCGGCCACGATGGCCAAGCAGACCGGCGCGGCCACGCTGCTCCCGGTGCTCTACCTGCTCGCCCGCGCTCGCGGGAAACGCGGCGTCGGCGCGGTCGCGCTCGGCTTCTCGGTTCCCACCGCGCTGGTCGCGCTCGCGATCGGCGTTGCGCAGCTCTTCTACTGGACGGTGCTGGGCAACGGTTCGTACGTGGGCGTCGACACCGCGTCGGCACTGGTCGTCGCCATGTTCGCGGTGATGACCTTCGCGTGGGTCGCGTGCAACCTGCCGTTGTTGTGGAAGATGCCGCGGGCGTGGCGCGATCGTGGCATGCCCGCCGACGACGGCCAGACCGACATCGACTTGTGGTTGTGGGTGCTGTCGGCCGCGGTGTCGGTCGCGATCGGGTTCCGCTTCTTCGGCCACTACTACATGCAGCTCGTCCCGCCGGTCACGCTGCTCGCCGCAGGCGCGCTCTCACGCGGCTCGTGGAAGGCGGCGCGCGTCACGGTGGCTGCGGCCGTCGCGAGCGCGATCCTGTTCTCCGGTGCGGGCTATGTCATGCACCCGTTCGGCGGCGAACCGCAGTACGAGAAGGTGAGCGCCTACCTCGCCGCGAACGCGCAGGCCAAGGACACCATCCTCGTGTGGGGCAGCGCGCCGGAGATCTACTGGGCGTCGGGCCTCGGGCCGGCGACGCGGTACATCACCACCAACACGTTCCTGGCCGGCAACCACCCGGGCCGCACGCAGACCTCCGCGCCCGCGTCCGACATCGACCCGCAGATGTGGGCCTACTTCTACGCCGACTTCAAGGATCACCCGCCGCAATACATCCTCGACACCTCGCCGGCCAAGGTGCGAGGCGCCGAACACTCGCCGATGTCGGAGTTCCCCGAGTTCAACGAGATGGTCGACCACGACTACCGATACGTGCGCTCGATCGACGGGATCGCGGTGTACGTGAGGCGTGCGCGTCAGACGAGCGGCCAGGGCGTCGACCGGTAGTCATCCGGGTACGGCATGCCTTCGGCGAGCACTGCTCGGCCGCGGTACGCAACGGCTTCGATCTCCACCGCGGTGAGATGTTGCTCGAGGGTGGTGCGCAAGCGACCTTCAGCGAGCTCGTCGAGCACGCGGCACACGTCGTCGCGCAACTGCGGAGCCACGGGCTCACCGGCAAAGTCCCAGATCACCGTGCGCACCTTCCACGCCGGGTGGAACGTGAGGCCGTGGTCGATACCCAGCACCTCGTCGGTCGCAGCGTCGTGCAAGCAGTGGCCGCCTTTGCGATCGGTGTTGTTCGCCAGCACGTCGAACACCGCAAACTGACGGAACCGATCTTCGCGCCCGTCGAGCAGCGTGAAGTAGTGCTCGTCGGGATCGTGCTCGACGAACTGCTGCAGCGCGCCTTCACCGAGCGGGCCGTCGCGCAGGATCGTGACGGGCACGATGCCCCAGCCGAGCGCGGCCGACAACTCGTACGCCGCGACCTCGCGATGGCACAGCGTTCCCTCCGGGAAGTCCCACAGCGGACGCTCGCCGCGCCGAGGCTTGTAGATCGCGTGCATCTGGGTGTCGTCGGCACGCGCCTCCACGAGGAAGGTGGCGTTCGACGAGTACCGCATGCGCCCCACCACCTCGAGCTCCGCCGCGCCGAGCGCGGCGGACACCTCGGCCGGGGTCAGTTCCACCGCGGACAGTGGTGTCCTGCCGGGTCCATCGGCATCTCGCACAGCGGGCACGGTGGACGGCCACCCGCGACCGCGTCGACGCCGCGCGCTGCCATCGCCCGCACCTGCGCGCGCGTCGCGTAGATGCGTGCGACGTAGCCCGGTTCTTCGTCGTCCGCGTCTTCGCCGATGTCCGGGACGTCGTCGCCCTCTTCCTCGTCGGCCGAGCGCTCACGCAGCTCGATCAACACAAGCTCGCGCTCGGGGTCGAACCCGAGCCCGATGAGACGCGCCCGGAACAGGGGCACCGTGGGCTCCTGCAATGTGGTGACCGCTTCGGGGAGCAGGACCGGGAGCTCGGGGTAGTCGTCGGCGATGCGGTCGAGGAACGCGACGGCCTCCGTCGCGAGCAGGGCGATCTGCTCCTTCTCGACGAGCACGGTGAGCTGGGCGGCTTCGGTACGGGCCTGGATGTAGAACGCCCGCTTGCCGGGTTCGCCCACGGCACCGGTGCCGAGCGCGTCGACGTCGTCGAGCTCGATGATCTCCGCCATCACGCGGCCTCGTCCGCCGTCGACAGTTCCGAGGCTTGCTCCTCGGGCTCTGACTCGTCCGACTTCGCCTCGTCCGACTGGGGCGGCGGCGGGCGCAACTCGTCGAGCGATCCGGTGTCGTTGCACTTCACCATCGCCGCGCCGTACTGCGACAGCTCGAACACGGTGACCGACGCCGGCGACACCATGATCCGCTGGAACAGGTCGAGGTGCATGCCGGTGTAGTGCGCGATCGCGGCCTTGATCGGATCCGCGTGCGACACCACCACGACGAGCTCGCCCGGGTGACGCGCCACCACGACCTCGAGTGCGGAAACCATGCGCGTCTGCATCTCGGCCAACGACTCGCCGTCGGGGAAGCGGGCGCGCGACGGCGCGCGTTGCACCGTCCTCCAGAGATCGGTCTTGGCGAGCTCGGAGATCTTGCCGCCCGTCCATTCGCCGTAGTCGGCCTCGATCACCCCGGGGAGCTCCTGCACGGTGAGACCGTGGTGGCCGGCGACCGCGGCAGCTGTCTGCATCGTGCGCTCGATCGGACTGGCGTAGACCACCGCCACCGGCAACTCGGCCAGCCGGAGGCCGAGGGCCGCCGCCTGCTCGCGGCCCTTGTCGGAGAGGTCGATGCCGGGGGCGCGTCCCGACAGCAGCGGACCGGTCTGCGGCGTGACCGCATGACGGGCCAGCAGGAGCTTGGTGGCCTTGGGCGGCGTGGGTGCGTCGGTGGCGTCGCCGGCGTCGGTCGCGGCGTCCACGGCTGCGTCGGCGCCGGGTGGCGTCGCGACGTGGTCGATCGGCGGAGGGGCAACCGTGTCCGTCACGCACACGATCGTACCGGTGGCCGCTCGGCGCCCTTCTGACGCGGCAGCCGTCACGGTGGTGGGCGAACGCCGCCTACATTCACGAGCTGTGACCGACCAACCCGTGAACCTCTCGATGCAGGGCCTTCCCGAGACCGTGCTCGATCCCGAACCGGCCGACTCCCTCGCCGCGCTGCGCGACGCCCTCGCCCAACCGGTCGCGTCCCGTCGCGACGCCGTGAGCGCGGTGGTCGCCCGTTGGCCCCGCTTCCTCGACGCCTGGGCCCAGCTCGGCGAGCTCGCCCGCGACGACGTGGAGGCCTACGCGTGCTTCCGGGTCGGCTATCACCGCGGCCTCGACCGGCTGCGCCAATCGGGCTGGCGCGGCTCGGGCTACGTGCGCTGGAGCAACGAGACCAACCGGGGCTTCCTGCGCGCGCTCGACGGGTTGCGCGGTGCTGCGGCCGCGATCGGCGAGTCGGAGGAAGAGCAGCGCTGCAACGAGTTCCTGCACCAGCTCGACCCCGGCTGGGATCGAATCGATCGCTCGTAGTCCGGCTACGTTCGAGCCCCACCGTTGCAGCGGCCGCCGGCCGGGGAGACACCATGAAGCGCGCGCTCGTCACGGGAATCACCGGTCAGGACGGCCGGTTCCTGGCGCAATTCCTCGCCGACAAGGGCTATCAGGTCCACGGGCTGATCCGGGGCCAGAACAACCCGAAGGCCGACATGGTGATGGCGGAGGCCCCGTCGCTCGAGCTGGTCGACGGCGACCTCCGCGATCTGTCGTCGCTCATCGCGGTGGTCGAGCAGGTGCAGCCCGACGAGGTCTACAACCTCGGCGCCGTGAGCTTCGTGCCCTTGTCGTGGACCCAACCCGAGCTCACCTCCGAGATCACCGGGCTCGGCGTGCTGCGGATGCTCGAGGCGGTGCGGATCGTCGGCGGCACCGAGAACAACCCGATCCGGTTCTACCAGGCGTCGTCGTCGGAGATGTTCGGCAAGGTGCGCGAGACGCCGCAGACCGAGCTCACGCCCTTCCACCCGCGGTCGCCCTACGGGGTCGCCAAGGTGTTCGGCCACCACATGACGGTGAACTACCGCGAGTCGTACGGCATGCACGCATCGTCGGGCATCCTGTTCAACCACGAATCGGAGAAGCGCGGGCTCGAGTTCTTCTCCCGCAAGGTCACGAACGCGGTGGCGCGCATCAAGCTCGGCCTGCAGGAGTCGCTCGCGCTGGGCAACCTCGACTCCGCGCGCGACTACGGCTACGCCGGCGACTACGTCGAGGCGATGTGGCTGATGCTGCAGCAGGACGAGCCCGACGACTACGTGATCGCGACCGGCGAGACGCACAAGATGCGCGAGTTCGTCGACATCGCGTTCCGTCACGCCGGATATGAGGACTGGTCGCCGTACGTCACGCAGGACCCGCGCTTCCAGCGCCCGGCCGAGGTCGACATGCTGATGGGCGACGCGACCAAGGCGCGCGACAAGCTCGGCTGGTCACCCCGGGTGAGCTACGAGGGCCTGGTCAAGCTCATGTACGAGCACGATCTCGCGTCGGAAACCCGAGCCCGCCACGAGGCCGCCAGCTAACGTCGATCCGTGGCCAGCGACGCGCCGCTCGTCGGCGTGATCATGGGAAGCGACTCCGATCTCGCAGTGATGCGCGGCGCGATCGACGCGCTCAACGACTTCGACGTGCCGCACGAGGTACACGTCGTGTCCGCGCACCGCACTCCCGACCGCATGTACGAGTACGCGCGTGGCGCGGCGGGTCGCGGCCTGCGCGTGATCATCGCCGGCGCCGGTGGTGCGGCACACCTCCCGGGCATGACGGCATCGCTGACCCCGCTCCCGGTGATCGGCGTCCCGGTGCCGCTCCAGCAGCTCGACGGGCTCGACTCACTGCTCTCGATCGTCCAGATGCCCGATGGCATCCCGGTCGCCACCGTCGGCACGGGCAAGGCGCGCAACGCAGGCCTGCTCGCGGTGCGCATCCTCGGCGCCGCCGATCCCGCGCTGCGCGAGCGGATGGAGGCCTACCAGGCCGAGCTGGCGGCACTCGTCGCCGACAAGGACGACGGCCTCCAGTCCCAGCTCTGACCCGCTACTGGCCGGTGAACTCGGGGGCGTGCTTCTCCACGAAACCCACGATGCCGGCGCGCGCATCAGCGGTACGGCTGGCGGCCACGATGCCGTCGGCCTCGCGCGCGAGATGCGTCTCGAAGGTCTCCTCGAGGCTCGTGTGGATGAGTCGTTTGGCGATCCCGTAGGCGACGGTCGGACCCTGCGCGAGCTTCACCGCGAGCGCTTCGGCTTCGGTGTGCACGTCGGCGTCGGCGACGACCTTCGTGATCAGGCCGTAGTCGAGTGCCTCCTGGGCCGACAGCACGCGATTGGTGAGCGTGAGCTCGAGCGCGCGCTTGAGACCGACCACGCGCGGCAGGAACCAGCTCGACGAGCCATCGGGCGACAGGCCGATCTGCGTGTACGCCATCACGAACTTGGCGGACTCACCGGCGACCGCGATGTCGGACATGCCGACGAAGCCCATCCCCGCGCCGGCCGCACTCCCCTGCACTGCGCAGACGATCGGAGCGTCGTTGCGCACGAAGATCGAGATCGCGTTGTGCAATGCGGGGATGATGCCGCGGATGTTCTCGGTCAGCGCGTCGCCCGCGTCGTAGAAGTCGCGCACGTCACCGCCGCCGCAGAACCGCGGACCTGCACCTGTGAGCAGCACAGCCCGGGCCGACGGATCCTGCTCCACCGCCGCCGCGGCGGCGAGAAGACCGTTCGCCAGGTCGGCGTTGATTGCGTTCGCGCCGTCGGGACGATTCAAGGTGACGTGCGCAACCCCGTCGCGCACGTCGAGCAACACCGCATCGTTCGCCATGACCGGCGACATTACGACAGGAGTCGGGCCCGGCCTGGTGGCCGGGCCCGGAAGGGCTCCTTGGTGATCCACCGTCGGGCGGGGGGCTGTCCGCCATCGGGTGCGATGTTCTGTGGTTGGAGAGGCTCCGGTGCGGTCGGGGCCTCCCGAACTGCGCCCACCGTACGCCCCGGCCCGGAAGGCGCCGCCCAGCGGCTCCTAAAGACTCGGTAAAGGTCTTTGGCCTCGGGTCTCAGGCCTCGATGGCTTCGAGCACGTCCTTGCCGGCGGCCCGTCGAGCGGGCCACATCCCGGCGAGCAGCCCCGCGAGCCCGGCGAGGAGCACGAACACCACCAGCTGGGTGACCGGCAGCGTGAACTTCACGCCCTCGTTGCCGATCGCGCTCACCAACGCGGCGCCGAACACCAGACCGATCGCGAGGCCCAGCAACGAGCCGAAGATGGAGATGATCACCGCCTCGTCTCGCACCATGCGTTTGACCTGCTTGCGGGTCATGCCGACCGCGCGCAGGAGCCCGATCTCGCGGGTGCGCTCGTAGATCGACAGGGCCAACGTGTTGACGATGCCGATCAAGGCGATGATCACGGCGAGCAAGAGCATCACGTAGAGCAGGTTGAGGATCGTGTTGAACATCGCGAGCCGCGATTCCTTGAACTCGGCCTGATCCTCGACCTTCACGCTGGGGAAGCTCTTCAGAATCCCGTTGATGGAGCGGCGCGCAGCTTCGGTGGACTCGCCTTGACCGACCTTCACGCCCACCAGGGTGTCGACCTGGTCGACGTAGTCCTGCTCGTAGTCGGCGAGTGAAAGCAAATAGTTCACGCCGGCCGTGCGCTTCTCGTCGTAGATGCCCTGCACCGTCACCTGTCGCGCGCCGGTGCGTTCGAACTCCATCGTGATCTCGTCGCCCACGTTCACGCCGAGGTCCTTGGCCGAGTCCTTGTAGACGAGCACACCGCCGTCGGCGAACGCGTCGAGATCGGCGCCCGGTTGCAGGTCGATGCGCAGCGCGTCTTCGACGTCGGCGGGGACACCGTTGAGCTGCTCCTGCTTGCCCGTGCCCAGCTTGAAGAAGCCGTCGCGGAACTCCACCACCGACGCGTCCGGGAGCTCGTCGCGGATCTGCGTCGCGACGTCGGGAGTGAACCCGCCACCGAAGAAGGTCTTCGGGGTGACGATGAAGTCGGAGCGGACAGAGTCGTCGATGATGCTGCTGAACGAAGCCTTGGCCGACGCGCCGATGATGGCCACCAAGGTGATCAGCGCGAGCCCGATCATCAGGGCGGCGGCGGTGGTGGCGGTGCGGCGCGGGTTGCGCATCGCGTTCTCGCGCGCGAGCACCCCCGACATCCCGCGGAACCGAGCCGGGAGCCAGCCCAACACGCGTGAGACGGGCCGGGCGATGAGCGGGCTCACCATGGCGACGCCGATGAACACCAACGCCGCCGCGAGGCCGACGATGCCGGCCGCCCCGCCAGGGAAGGAGTCGGAACCGATGCCCGCGAACAGACCGAGCCCGAGGAGCAGCAAGCCGATCGCGAGGAGCATGCCGCCGATGCGGTAGCGCCGGTTGCCACCGCCCAACACGACCGGCGTGTCGCGCATCGCGGCCACGGGCGCGACCTTGGCCGCCCGTCGCGCCGGCGCGATCGCGGACACGTAGGTGACCACGGTGCCCACCACGAGGGCGAGGATGATCGTGCGGGGCAGGATCACCGGCGACGTCGTCGGCAGCTCGAACCCGAACGCCGAGAGCAGCGCCTGCAACCCGACGGCGACGAACACCCCGAGCCCGAGCCCGATGACCGACGACAGGAGACCGACGAGGAGTGCCTCGGCAGTGACCGAACGCGTCACCTGCTTGGCGCTCGCGCCGAGCGCGCGCAGCAGCGCGAGCTCCCGTGACCGCTGCGCCACGATGATCGAGAACGTGTTGTAGATGATGAACGCACCGACGAACAACGAGATGAAGGCGAACACGAGCAGGAACGTGTTGAAGAAGCTGAGGCCCTGCTTGATGTTGTCGGCTGTCTCCTTCGCGACCTCGTCGCCCGTGAGCACTTCGAAGCCCTTGAGCTCGCCGTCGGCGCGCAAGGCCTTCTCGATGTTGGTCACGAGCTGCTCGGGCGACACGCCCTTCTTGGCCTTCGCGTCGATCTCGTCGAACTCGTCCACGCGGTTCATGACCGTCTGCGCGGTGTCGGTCTCGAAGCCGGAGAGCGTCGCGCCGGCCAGGCCTGATTCTCCGTACTTGAAGATCCCCGACAACGTGTAGGTGCCCGGCGGCGTGGTGAGGAAGATCATCGGGACCTGATCGCCGACCTTGTAGCCCGCGGCCTTCGCCGTCTTCTCGTCGATGGCGACCTCGTCGGGCGAGTCGGGCGGTGAGCCCGACTGGAGGTGGTACAGGCTCGCGAACGGCTTCGACGGCCAGTTGAAGCCGAGGGGAGGCGCACCGCCGTTCACGACCTGCTCGCCGTCGCGCCCGACGACCGTCGCGATGCCCTGCACCGCGCCTTCGGCGACAGCGACACCCTTGACCGATTCGACCGACGCGACCAGCGCCTCCGGCACGGGATTGCGGGGCGCAAATCCCTGTTGGTCGTCGCTCAGCGCGAGCTTGGCGCGCACGACGGCGTCGATGTCGGTGGCCTGCTGCGAGAACAGATCGTCGAACACGCTGCCCAGCGTGTCGGTGAGCACGAACGTGCCCGACATGAACGCCACCCCGAGCACGACCGAGATCGACGTGAGCACGAGCCGAAGCTTCTTCGCGAACAGACCCTTGAGCGTGACGCGCCACATGGTGCAGGTACCTCTCTACGTCGCCGACGCGACTATTCGCCGAAGCTCTTCATCCGGTCGAGCACACGATCGGGCGAGGGTTCGAGCATCTCGTCGACGATCTTGCCGTCCGCGAGGAACACCACACGGTCGGCGACGCTCGCGGCCATCGGATCGTGCGTGACCATCACGGTCGTCTGGCCGAGGTCGTCGACCGCGGTACGCATGAACTGCAGGATGTCGGAGCCCGACCGGGAGTCGAGGTTGCCCGTGGGCTCGTCGGCGAACACGATCTCGGGACGGCTGAGCAACGCACGCGCAACTGCCACGCGCTGCTGTTGCCCACCCGACAGCTCGGCCGGGCGATGCTTGAGGCGGTCGCCGAGGCTCACCGTGCGCACGACGGTGTCGAGCCACTTCTGATCGGGCTTCGTGCCGGCGAGCGACATCGGCAGCGTCATGTTCTCGAGCGCGTTGAGCGTCGGCACCAGGTTGTACGACTGGAACACGAACCCGATCTTGTCGCGGCGGATCAGGGTGAGCTGCTTGTCGTTGCAGGCGGTGAGATCCTCGTCGCCGAGGAAGATCTGCCCCGAGGTGAGTGCGTCGAGCCCGGCGAGGCAGTGCAGAAGTGTCGATTTCCCGGAGCCCGACGGGCCCATGATCGCGGTCATTCGCGCGGTCTCGAAGTCGACGGACACGTCGTCGAGTGCGCGCACCTCTGCCTCGCCTTCGCCGTAGATCTTGCTCGCGTCGACGGCCCGGGCCGCGACGCGGGTGGTCTCTGGAGTGATGGTGTCGGTCAACGGGGGGCTCCTGAAGCGGGGGGCGGACCGGTGACGGATCAGGCTATGGCATCGACCTCGTCGGCAGCGCCGCCCGTCGGGGGCGTGCCCGGGCGCCGTTGCGGGGGCGAGTGGCCACCGAGCCACACGAACCAGGCGGTCGATGCGACGAACAGCACCACCGCCACCCAGGCGTTCACCCGCAGCGGCCCGATCTCGTGCGCCGCGTCGGTCCGCATGTTCTCGAAGAAGAAGCGGGCGAACGTGTAGAGCATCACGTAGAGCGCGAACGTCTGCCCCTGCTTCAGGTGCGCGTTGCGCTCTGCGAGGACCAGGACGCCGGCGATCGCGAGGCAGGCGAGTGATTCGTAGAGAAACGTCGGATGAAACGTCGGGTACTGCGAGTACCCGATCGGGCGGTGTGCGAGGGAGATCTCGAGCCCCCAGGGCAGGTCGGTCGGCTTCCCGAACAGCTCCTGGTTGAAGTAGTTGCCCCAACGGCCGATGGCCTGCGCGAGCACCAGGCCGACGGCCATGCAGTCCAGCACCACGAGTGTGGGCAGGTGGCGCCGCTTCGTGATGACGACCACTGCGATCGCGCCCGCAGCGACCGCGCCCCAGATCGACAGGCCGCCACGCCAGATCTGGACGGCGCGCCACGGGTCGTCCTCGAAGAGCTGGTAGTCGGTGATCACGTGGTAGAGGCGGGCGCCGATCACGCCCCACACCACGACCCAGAAGACG
>JBEVIU010000131.1:0-29099 GCA_040510575.1 Acidimicrobiia bacterium
CACGCGCTCGGCGCGGGCGCGCTTCCGCATCCCCGAGCACTCGAGCCCGAACGCCACGTTCTCTGCGACGGTCCGCCACGGGTAGAGGCTGTAGGTCTGGAACACCATCCCGCGGTCGGGGCCGGGGCCGACGATCGGCTCGTGGTCGATCTCGACCGTGCCCGACGTCGGCATCTCGAGCCCCGCGATGATGTTCAGCAGCGTCGACTTCCCGCAGCCCGACGACCCGACCAGACACACGAACTCCTTGTCGGCGACCTCCAGGTTCATGTGGTCGATCGCCAGCACGCTCTCGCGCTTGGTGCGGAATTCCTTCACCACGTCGCGCACCACGAGCTTGGGCTCGCGCCTCGCCTCTGCGGGCGCGGTGTCCGCCGGCGCGATGGTGGCGACGTCGGGGAGCGTCACGGTCGGGCCCACGGCGACACCCGGTTGCGGAGCCAGCGGAGGAACAGGTCGCTGGCCAGTCCGATCACTGCGAACACGAGGAGGATCGCGAACGTCCCGTTCCAGTCGTTGCCGCGCCGCAGCACGGTCAGGCGATAGCCGAGGCCGTCGGTCGCGGCCAGCAGCTCGGCGATGACGAGCATCGGCCACGCGGCGGCGAGGTTGATGCGGGCGACGTCGATGATCCCCGGGAAGCTCTGCGGCATGATCACGCGCCCCAACACGCGCGCGCGTCCGGCGCCGAGGGTGTAGGCGGTGTCGACCATCTCCTTCGGCACGTTGCGCGCCACGTCGGCGATCATCACGATGTTGAAGAACACCGTGCCCGCGATCACGAGCGCCACCTTCGGCGACTCGTCGATGCCCAGCCACGCGAGGAACAGGGTGGTGAGCGCGGTGGCCGGGATGTAGCGGAGCAAGCCGACGGGCGACTCCCAGAACGCCTCGACCGACCGGAAGCTCCCGATCGAGACCCCGAGCACGATGCCGATCGCGAGGCTGATGGTGTAGCCCTCGACGATGCGGAGGCCACTCGCCTGCACGTCGGACGCGAGGTCACCGCTCTCCCACAGCGACCGCAGGCCGTTCACCGTGTCGAGGGGGCTCACGAGGTACGGCTGCTGGACGAAGACGTCGGCGGCCAACCACCACAGCGCGGTCAGGCCCACCACGCTGAACACCGCGATCCCGATCCGGAGCCCGAACGGGATGTCGCCGCGCAGGCGGAACAGCGCGTGTTGCTTGCGGCCACGACCACGTGACGACCCGGCGCGAACGGTGCGCGCCTCGGTGTCGTGCGTGGTCGTGGCGGTCATGGCATCAAACGGTCAGGTCACGACGAGGACGTCTGGGCGCTGGCGTACGCCTGCGTGAACTGCGGGGCGAACAGGCCCTTCAGCGACGCCGGCTTCTTCGTGAGGCCGGACTTGACCATGAACGGGTTGATCAGCTTCGCGGTGTACTCGAGCGACGCCGTCGTGGTCCCCGGCTGGAACGCCGCGAGCGCCTCGTCGACCGTGAAGATCTTCGTGCCGCCGGCCAGATCTGCGTAGTCGTCGGGGGAGATCTCGGCCGCGTCGGCCATGATCTTGTTCGCCTCGTCGGGGTTCGCCGTCATGTAGTCGAGGGTGTCGTACCAGGCGTTCACGATCTTCTGAGCCACCTTGGGCTGCTTGGCCACCATCTCCTTCGACACCACGATGTGGTCCGGGATCGTGCCGGGGAAGTCCTTGGAGCTGAAGACCACGTGGGAGCCCGGCCGCTTGAGGGCTTCGAGCGTGAACGGCGCGAACACACCGACACAGTCGAACTGGCCACCGGAGAAGCTCGCCGCGGCGTCCGCGGTGAGCACGCCGCGGAAGTCGATGTCGTCCTCGGTCATCCCGGCTTTCTCCAGCCCCTGGAGCAGGAGGAAGTGGTCGACCACGCCCTGCTCGGCGGCGACCGTCTTGCCCTTCATGTCGGCGACCGACGTGATCGACTCGTCGCAGATGATCGCGTCGTTGCCGGCCGAGTTGTCGTTCACCACGATGATGCTCTGCTTCGATCCGCCGGCCACCGCGGCCATCGTGTCGTTGAGCGTCTGGGTGTTGGCGTCGAGCTTGCCGGCGCTCATCGCGTCGAGCGACGCGATGTAGTCGGCGAAGTACTTCAGATCGACGTCGAGCCCGTTCTTCTCGAAGATCCCCGCCTTGTCGGCGACCGCGAGCGGGAACCAGCCGGGCCACGCGCTGTAGCCGATGGTGACCTTGTCGAGCTTGGCCGCGTGCGCGGCGGGCATGGTTCCGAGCGCGGCGGCAGCGAGCGCGCTCGCCACCAGCATGCACACGAGTCGACGGGTACGACGGGGCCGGATCCTCACACGAGCCTCCTGGGCGTGGTCGGTTCCGAGCACCGTACGAGGTCGCTGTTTCTGTCGAAGGTCGATCGAAACACGCGGATGTTTCGTCGGCCTGTCAGCTCTCTTGCAGCCTGGTTGGACGCTCAGGCCACCACTGCGGCCGCATCGGACGCGTCGGCTGCGCGTCGGACGCGATCGAGGTCGCGCGGTGCAACGAGCAGGCCGCGTACGGCGAGGTCGGCGAGGAACGCGCCCACCGCGTGGTGCTCGCCGTTGACGGCTCGTACCGGTGCGCCGTCACGTCCGGCCACCCGCAACCAGTTCTGGGTGCCTTCGTCGTTCGACATCAGGGTGAGCGCAGTGAGGCGCGGATCCACGGTGCGGAGCTCGCCCGCGTCGACGCCGCTGCGCACGATCGCGGCCAGTTGCTCGACGAGGAGATCGCGCTCCTGCCAGTAGCGAGCGAACGCTTCGCGGTCGCGCGCAGCGAGGCGGTGGATCTCGTTGAGGTCGTACGGAAGGGCGCACAAAGCCGCCACATCAGCCCGAATGATGCGGTAGAGCTGCACAGCAGCCGATCCGCCGGCATCTCGCACGCGCTGCACGAGCTCGAGGGGCGCACGGTTGGCCTCCGCGACGATCTCGTCGAGGAGCTGGCCCTTGCTGCGGAAGTAGTAGTAGAGCGACGGCTGCTGCAACCCGCAGCGGCGAGCGATCTCCGCCATCGTCGTGCCGCCCACTCCGCGCTCGGAGAACAGCTGCGTCGCGGCCGCGACGATCTCGCGTCGCGGGTCGCCGTCGCCGCTGGGCCGCGCGCTGCGTCGCGGTCGGCCAGTGCGTCGCGGTGCGCTCGCCGTGGGTCCTTGCACGAGGCGCAACGTACCCGCCTTTCGTAACGGCCGTGTGAACTGGTGCCGCGAACGGTTGACGGACGATGTGTCATCGCCCAGAGTGGGCACAGTTTCTACGTCAATTCGAAAGAGGAGCGACGACGCCGTGCCCGACCGTGGGACTGCCAGCACCCGGGGTGCTCGCGCGCACGCACGCGCGCAGGCCGGCACGGAGGTCCCGTACCGGCCGACGGTGCCGGCCCGAGACGCTGAGATCGTGGATCGAGACGGCGAGGCCGTCGACCCGACCCGGCTCCTCTGGGACGAGGTGGTCGGTCCTGGTGGCGAGGCGTCGAAGGTCGTGCCGCGCGGCGCGGTCGTGCGCCTGGTCGACCTGACGGGCGATGCCTGCGCCAACGTGTTGCTCTACAACGCGAGCCAGCCCGTCGAGCGTCTGAACGTGGCCGACACCGTGAAGGTGCAATGGCAGGCGTACCTCGGCCCGGGATCGTTGCTCCTCTCCGACATGGGGCGCGTCCTGGCCACGATCGTCGCCGACACCAGCGCGAACCACGACACGCTGTGCGGGGCGTCGACCCTGCGATCGAACGAAGCGCGCTACGGCACCGGCGCCGCGTCGGGCCCGTGTCCCAACGCCCGTGACCGCTTCGCCGTCGCGCTGGCGAAGCACGGTCTCGACCGTCGCGACATCGTCCCGAACGTGAACTTCTTCAAGGGTGTGCGCGTCGACCCCGACGGCGCCTTGCGCTTCGTCGCCGGTTCGGAAGCTGCCGGCCGGGAAGGTGCCGGCTCGGTCGTCGAGCTCCGGGCCGAGCTCCCACTCCTGATCGTGATCGCCAACACGCCGCACGTCCTCGACCCGCGATCCGAGTACAGCGTCGGCCCGCTGCGGGTGTCGGCGTGGACAGGCGAACCGACGGTCCGCGCCGATCCGGAGTGGTCCGCCACGCCTGAAGCGGCACGTGCCTTCCTCCAGACCGAGGAATTCGTGCTCGAAGGGACGACCCGATGAACGGCCCGGGCGAAGCGAGCACACCGACGGTGCTCTACGACGAGATCGTGCCGTCGAGAGCGCCGTGGAGCCACGTGGTGGAGCCCGGGTGCACGCTTCGCATCATCGACGTCGACGGCAACCAGGCCGTCGACTGCATCCTCTACAACGCTGACGATCCCGCGGAGCGCTACAGCGCGCCCGACACGATCGTGGCCCAAGGCAACATCTTCCTGGTCGAGGGCTCGCAACTCCTGTCGAACGAGGGCCGGCCGATGATGACCGTCTCCGCGACCACGTGCGCGCGCCACGACACCATCGGTGGCGCGTGCAGCCGGGAGTCGAACGCGCTGCGCTACGGGTTCCACACTCGACAGCAGCACGCCTGCGTCGACAACTTCCTGCTCGCACACTCGACGCGCGGGATGGGCAAGCGCGACATGACGAGCAACGTGAACTGGTTCATGAACGTGCCGGTCGATCCCGACGGCACCCTCGGCATCGTCGACGGGATCTCGGCGCCCGGGCTGCACGTGGACCTCCGGGCGCACATGCGCGTGCTCGTCGTGATCTCGAACTGCCCGCAGATCAACAATCCCTGCAACGGGTTCGATCCCACGCCGATCCGACTGATGATCACCCGCTGACCGTGCAGCGAGTGTTGGTGGCGAACCGCGGTGAGATCGCGTGCCGGATCATCCGTACCCTCGATCGCCTCGGGATCGAATCGATCGCGGTGTACACCGACGTCGACCGCGACTCGGTGCACTGCGACCTCGCGACCGTCGCGGTGGCGCTCGGTGCGGTCGATGCTGGTGGGTACCGTTCGATCGAGCGCCTCCTCGCGATCGCGGCGGACCACGACGCCGACGGTGTGCACCCCGGCTACGGGTTCCTCTCCGAGGACCCCGCGTTCGCCCAGGCCGTCGAAGGCGCGGGACGGTCGTTCATCGGGCCCACGCCCGACCAGCTCCGCCGGTTCGGCGCCAAGGACGAAGCCCGCCGCGCCGCAGCGGCGGCCGGGTTGCCACTGCCTCCGGGCACGGACGCGTTCACCTCGGTGCGAGCGGCGGTCGCGGCGGCCGGCGCCGTCGGGTTCCCGCTCCTGGTCAAGAGCGTGGCCGGCGGCGGGGGGATCGGAATGTTGGCCTGCCACGACGAGGCGGACCTGCCCGAGGCGGTCGAGCGGGCCATGCAGCAGAGCGCGGCCGCGTTCGGCAACGGCGCGGTCTTCCTCGAACGGCTGATCGCGCGGGCCCGCCACGTCGAGGTGCAGGTGTTCGGCGACGGGCAGGGCCGGGTGGTCAGTCTCGGCGAGCGTGACTGCTCCGCGCAGCGTCGGCGCCAGAAGGTGCTCGAGGAATCGCCGGCGCCCGGGATCGACGCGGGACTCCGGCGCGACCTTGCGGCCGCGGCGCGCACACTCCTCGCGTCCGTGTCCTACCGCTCGGCCGGCACCGTCGAGTTCGTCCTGGATGTCGACACCCACGAGTTCTTCTTCCTCGAGGTGAACACGCGCCTCCAGGTGGAGCACGGCGTGACTGAGGCCGTGACGGGCGTCGACCTCGTCGAGTGGATGGTGCGCGCGGCTGCCGGCGACTGCAGCTTCCTCGACGCCGCACGCAGCGACCAGTCGTTCGGGGATCCCGACGGGCACGCCATCGAGGCGCGCATCTACGCCGAGGACCCGACGAAGGTCTTCCAGCCGAGCCCCGGGGTGATCACCGACGTGTCGTGGCCGGTGAACGCGCGCGTCGACACCTGGATCCGCGTCGGCAGCGATGTCACGCCGTTCTACGACCCGCTCCTCGGCAAGCTGATCGTGCATGGGGCAACGCGCACCGATGCGGTTGATGCGATGCAACGCGCCCTCGCGGGCACGGTCGTGCGCGGGGTCGAGACGAACCGTGGACTTCTCCAGTCCTTCGTCGATGCAACGGTGTTCCGTGACGGCCTGGTCACAACTGAATCGCTCGAGGAACACGAGTACGAGCCGTCGACGATCGACGTGCTCGCGCCCGGCCACACGACCGTGCAGGATCTCCCGGGGCGAGTCGGGTTGTGGCACGTTGGGGTTCCGCCGAGCGGACCGATGGACGACCGCTCCTTCCGGTTGGGGAACCGGATCGTCGGGAACCCCGAGCACCTCCCCGGCCTCGAGTGCACGGTCCTCGGTCCCACGCTGCGGTTCGCGCGCGACACGACGGTGTGCCTCGCCGGCGCGTCGACCGACGCGACGTGTGACGGCGCGCCGGTGCCGTCGTGGGAGCCGTTCGTGGTCGGCGCGGGTCAGACGCTTGCGGTCGGGCCGCGCTCGGGGCCCGGGCTGCGGACCTACCTGCTCGTGCGGGGTGGTCTCGATGTCGGCGCGGTGCTCGGCTCCGCGTCGACCTTCACGCTCGGTGGCTTCGGCGGCCACGGTGGGCGCGAGCTCCGCACGGGCGACGTGTTGCACGTCCTCGCCGACGGCACCGGCCACGCGGCGGATGGCGCGCCGGACGCGGGCGGCGCGGCGCCGGCACCGGAGCTCACGCGCGACTGGGAGCTCGCGGTGATCGACGGCCCCCACGGTGCGCCCGACTTCGTGACCGAAAACGGGATGGCGGCGTTCTACGCCACCGAGTGGGTCGTGCACCACCACTCGTCGCGCACCGGTGTGCGCCTCGTGGGCCCGACCATCGAGTGGGCCCGTGACGACGGCGGCGAGGCCGGGCTGCACCCGTCGAACGTGCACGACACGCCGTACACGGTCGGCGCGGTCGACTTCACGGGCGACATGCCGATCGTGCTCGGGCCCGACGGCCCGAGCCTCGGCGGGTTCACGTGCCCGGTGACCGTGATCGGCGACGACCGGTGGAAGCTGGGTCAGCTCGCGCCGGGTGACCGACTGCGGTTCGTGCCGGTCGACCTCGACGAGGCGCGCGAGCGCGAAGCGGCCACCACGTTGGCATTGGCGGAGCGCCGCGCCGCCACGCGCGGTCCCCGCCGCCGTTCGCGCCCGGCCCCCACGGTGCTCGCGACGCGAGCGGCCGAGGGCGACCGCCCACAGGTGACGTACCGGGCGCAGGGCGATCACGCGCTCCTGGTGGAGTACGGACCGATGATGCTCGACTTCGACCTGCGGCTGCGCGCCGGGGCGCTCAGCGCGTGGCTCGGCGAGCGCGCGCTGCCGGGCCTGGTCGAGGTCACGCCGGGCATCCGGTCGTTGCAGGTGCAGTTCGATCCCGCCGAGCACACGATGCACTCCATGCTTTCCGTGCTCGCGGGAGCCGAGGACGAGCTCCCCGATCTCGACGAGGTCGTCGTCGGCAGTCGCGTCGTGCACCTGCCGTTGTCGTGGGACGATCCGGCCACGCGCGAAGCGATCGAGACCTACATGCGCGTGGTGCGCGACGACGCGCCCTGGTGTCCGTGGAACATCGAGTTCATCCGGCGCGTGAACGGGCTCGCGTCGGTCGACGACGTGCGCGAGATCGTCTTCTCGGCCGAGTACCTCGTGCTCGGGCTCGGTGACGTGTACCTCGGCGCGCCCGTCGCAGTGCCGGTCGACCCGCGGCACCGGTTGGTGACCACGAAGTACAACCCGGCACGCACGTGGACACCCGAGAACGCGGTGGGAATCGGTGGGGCCTACCTCTGTGTGTACGGGATGGAGGGGCCCGGCGGATATCAGTTCGTGGGCCGTACGGTCCCGGTGTGGGATCGGTTCGGGCGCGGTCCGCACACCGACGCCCGGGAACCGTGGCTCCTGCGCTTCTTCGACCGCATCCGTTGGTACCCGGTCGGTGCCGAGGAGCTGCTCGACCTGCGCGACCGGTCGCGTTCAGGTCGTCTCGAGCTCCGCATCGACGACGGAACGTTCTCGCGCGCGCAACACCGGGCTTTCCTCGGCGAGCACGCGGAGGAGATCGCCGTGTTCCAGCGCGGGCGTGAGCACGCGTTCGCCGAGGAGCGCGGTCGTTGGGAAGCCGACGGCGAGATGTCACGCCAGCACGAGCCACCGATCGAGATGTCGGTGGCGACCACCGGCGCCGCGGCCGACCTTCCCGACGGCGCGTTCGTGATCGAGTCGCCGTTGCACGGCAGCGTTGCGCGGCTGTTCGTGAGCCCGGGAGCGCGCGTCGTGCCCGGTGATCCGATCGTGAGCCTCGAGGCGATGAAGACCGAATCGGTGGTGCCGAGCCCCGTGGCGGGCACCGTCGTCCAGATCCTGTGCGACACCGGCGCGCTGGTCGCGTCCGGTGCGCCGCTCGTGGTGGTGCAGACCGATGGTTGAAACGTGGCAGTGCTGGACGATCGACACGGCGCGCGGCGCCGGCGCCGAAGCGAACGCGCGTGAGGCGAGCGCTCGCATCGCGGCTTCGGAGTTCCCGGAGGCGTGGATTGCCGTCGTGCCGGAACAGGACCTGCGCACGAGAGCGCGGGCGATCGAGGCGCAGGTCGCCGCCGGGACCGACCTGCCGCTCGCCGGCGTCCCGTTTGCGGTGAAGGACAACATCGACGTGGCCGGCATGCCCACCACCGCCGGCGCGCCTGACTTCGCGTACGTGCCGGATCGATCGGCGCCGGTGGTCGAGCAACTCCTCGCCGCCGGGGCGATGCTCGTCGGCAAGACGAACCTCGACCAATTCGCCACCGGGCTCGTGGGCACCCGGTCACCGGCGTACGGGGCGTGCCGCAACCCGTACCGACCCGAGTACATCGCGGGGGGATCGAGCTCGGGCTCCGCGGTCGTCGTCGCGACGGGGCAGGTGCCGTTCGCGCTCGGCACCGACACTGCGGGATCGGGTCGCGTCCCCGCGGCGAACTGCGGCATCGTCGGGCTCAAGCCGACGGCCGGTCTCCTGTCGACCGCAGGAGTCGTCCCCGCGATGCCGTCGTTCGATTGCGTCTCGGTCTTCGCGTCGTCGATCGCCGACGCGGCCGACGTGTTCGCGGCGACGCGCCGCGCACCGGCGCACCACGCGGTTCGACCTCCGAAGCGAATCGGTGTTCCCCGCGCGCTCGAGTGGTTCGGCGACGATGACGCGCGCCGACTCTTCGAGGACGCGATCGCTCGCGTCGAAGCCCTCGGATGCACCGTCGTCGACATCGATGCCGCCTGGATGTACGACGCCGGCGCACTCTTGTACGGGAGCGCGCTCACTGCAGAACGGGTCGGTTCGTTCGGCGCGTTCGTCGACGCGCACCCTGACGGGGTGCACCCGGCGATACGCGAGATTCTGCGGCGTGCCGGTACGCACAGCGCCGCCGACGTCGTGCGCGCGTGGTCCGATCTCGCTGCGGCGCGTGACCTGGTCGCGCCGCTCTGGGCGTCGGTCGAGACACTGCTCGTGCCGACCGTCGCACGGGTCCCGACGTACGACGAAGCGATGGACGACTGGTTCGCGCCGAGCGCGGACCTCGGTCGCTACACCAGCTTCGTGAACCCGCTCGGCATGAGCGCGGTGGCGACGCCGTGGGGCGTTCGCGACACCAGGGTGCCCTTCGGTGTCTCGTTCGTCGGGCCCGCAGGCGCCGACGACGACCTCCTCGAGTTGGCCGGACGCTTCACCGCTGACGATGGGGGCGCGCCCTCGTTGTCAGCCGCGATCGGACCCGTCGACGCGTCGGCGGCCGAGCGGTTCCAGATCGTCGTCGTGGGCGCGCACCTCACGGGCCAACCACTGAACCACCAGCTCACGGACCTGGGTGGAGTGCTGGTGGCGAGCACGACGACCGCGTCGGAGTACCGCCTCTTCGCGCTCGACACCGTCCCGCCGAAACCCGGGCTCCAACGCATGCCCGGCGCCGGCGCGGCGATCGAGGTGGAGGTCTGGTCGCTCGACGCCGCGGGGCTCGGCCGTTTCGTGGCCGCCATCCCTGCACCACTGGGAGTGGGCAAGGTCACCCTCGCCGACGGGTCGCAGGTCACGGGCTTCCTGTGCGAACCCCATGTGACGGCGACCGCGCGTGAGATCACCGAGTTCGGCGGATGGCGCGCGTACGTGGCTTCGCTGGCCTGAGCCAGCTCAGAGATAGTCCTCACGCTGCATGTAGGTGAACGATCCCCACCCGGGGAGGATCGGGAACCAGAACGTGGCGAGTCGGAACAGGAACACCGCCGGCACCGCGACCGAGTTCGGCATCCCGGCCGCCACGAGACCCGCGATGACCGCAGCTTCGAGCGCGCCGAGCCCACCGGGGGTGGGCGCCGCGCTCGCGACCGCCGAGCCGACGAGGTACACCGCGCCGACTTGGGCGAAGGTCAGGTCGCCGCCGAACGCGCGGGTCGAGAAGTACATCGCGGTCACGTAGCCGCTCGTGACGATGAACGAGCCGCCGAGGAGCAGTGCCAATTTCAACGGTTGACGCAACACCACACCCAAACCGCTCGCCGACCGTCGCAACACGGGCACGAGCCGTTCCGCGAGAGTGCGGCGCACCCACGGGATCGCGAAGGTGACGACGGCGAGGACCCCGACCACCGCGACGCCGTACACCAACACCTGGGGATCGGGGAGCTTGATCGAGCCGAAGGCGGAACGCCCGGCCCACACGAGGAAACCCACGAGCATCAGGATGTGCACCGCGAAGCCGGCGACCGCATTGAGACCCACCGCAGGAACTGCCACCGCGGGATCGATGCCCGACTTCTGCAGGTACCGCACGTTCAGGGCGAGCCCACCGACCGACGCGGGCGCGAGCGTTCCGGCGAAGGACGCCGCGACCTGCGCGAGGAACGTCGGGATCACCCTGAGGAACTCCGGCACGGAGCCCTCGATGGCGGTCGTGGCCCCCACGTAGGTGAGCATCGACGCCGCGACCACCGGCACGAACCACACCCAGTTGGCGTCGCGCACCTGGTCGAGGATGGCCGGGAGGTCGGCGACCTGGGGGAGCAGGAAGTACGTGACCAGCACCAGCATCACCGCGGTGACCACGGTCTTGCGGTCGATGCGCGCGAGCGGCACGAACTCGGGCTCGCTCACGTGACAACGCTCGGCGACCGCCTTCTGCAGCTCCTTCAGCAGGCCGTGTCGTCGCCGCAGCGCGGCCCGCGTGCTGCCGCTGAGCGCGTTGGGCTGGAGCCGCGGGAGCGCGGCCCGCACGGCGTCGGCGCCGATGCCGTCCATCGCGGTGTCGACTGCCCGCGTCACTCCGACCACGAGCGCGAGGGCGGCGAGGAGCTCGGCGACATCGCTGTCGAGCTGGCTGTCGGCGACTGCGACCTCGGCGAACGCGAAGTCGATCAGCCATGGGTCGTGATGGGCGTCCACCACGACGTTGGCATGGTGCAGGTCGCGGTGTGCGATCCGGTGACGACGCAGGATCGCCGCCTGGGCCCAGATGCTGCAGAGCAACCTGTCGTCGACGTCGCCATCGGGAAGATCGTCGAGCGGGGTGCCGTCGACGTCGTCGTACGCGAGCAGCATCGAGTCGGTGCCGACCTCGGCGATGGCCCGCAACCGCGGGGTGCGGACCCCCACGTCGCGCGCCTGCAGCGCGACCAACGCTTCGTGCTCGACCGACCGGCGCAACGACGAGAACGGGCGCTCGTCGCCCACGTTCTTGAACCGGAGGTACCGGTAGACGCGGTAGAGCAGGTCGGCGGAGCGCTCGGCCGGACTCCGGACCTTGGCCACGAGCTGGGCGTCGTCGGTGAGCGTGGCGCGGTAGACCCGCGACCCGTGGGAGTCGTCGTCCGACGGGTCGAGGCGCTTGGGTGCGAACCCACTCACCGACAGGCTCGCCGCGATCGCCGCCATCGTGGGGTGTTGATCGGGGCGACCGAACGCCAGGAGCACGGCGGCGCCCACGGCCGCGCCCAACGCGAGGGCGAAGAACACCTCGGCCGGCAGCTGGGCCGAGAGCACGAGCCGCAGCAGCGCGAACACCACGATCGTGACCGCCCCGGCGCGTCGCCAACGATGGCTCAGGAACGGCGCGAGGATCACGAACGACGCGGCGACCGTTGCCAGGGTCGACGGCGTCAGCACGCCCTCGAGGTCGACGCCGGCGCGCGCCGCCACCTGGTTGGCCACCGGCGTCGGATCGGCCAGGTCGAGCCATGAGACCGCGGCGGTGACGAGGAGACTCGACACCACGTTGGCGATCACGAGGTAGCCGAGGAGCCGGAGGCGCCGCAGCACGAGCGGCACCACGAACACCCCGAATCCGGCGATCACGGCCAGTGCCCGGGTGATCCCGGCGAGCGCGCGTTCGGCATCCGGACCGACGAAGCCGAAGAGGTCGAGCACGTCCGACTCGAAGCCGAGCAGCGCGTCGTGCGCCCAGCGCGTGATCCCGAGCAGCGCAACCGCCAACGTGCCGTAGACCATCAGGCGCAGCACGTCGGACGGCGAACGCACGTACCCGACGATGACGTCGGGCTCGAACTGCGGATCGGGCACCGGCGTCGGATCGGGCGCGACCGTCCTCACGACGAGGTCATCCGCCGCGTTGCAAGGTCACGGCGAAGCCCCCGTCGGCACGGAACAGATCGAGCCGATCACCGCTCACCGTGTACGTCGACGCGAGCTCGAGTGCCGCGAGGTACTGCCCCTCTTGCGTCCCGATCGCGCCCTCGCACCCGATGAGGGTGCTGACGAGCGGACCGATCGCGATCGTCGACGTCGCGATCTTCACGGGGCCGCTGAATTGGTTGCAGCCCCCGTTGCCCGACACGGTCGTGGCGTCGAAGTCGGCAGTGAGCTCGACGCCTCCCACGACGCTCTGGATCGCGTCACCGGTGTAGTAGGAGGTCACCGTCCACTCGCCCTCGAGGTCGTCGGCGCCGCCTGACGCCTCGTACTCGAGCACCGTGGTGCCCTTGCCGTTGCGCAGCGACAGGGTCTTCCCGTCGATGGCGAAGGTGCGGACCTTCGGGAGGACGCGCAGGTACGCGGTCTCGACCGAGCCCGCGGGCCCGGTGCACAGCATCAGCGTGGAGGCGATGTTCGGTCCGATGGTGATCGACGAGCCGTCAGTGGCAATCGGCGCGCGGTAGGTGTTGCAGCCACCGTCGCCCGAGACGGCGTCGCTCGTGAACTGCGCGGTCACGGTGACGTCACCGAGCGGCGTCCCCAGCGATGCGTCGGTGAGCACCCAATTCGTTCCGGCAAGCGAGGCGTTCTTCGCAGAGTTCTTCGTCGAGTCGGAGGTCGAGCCCTTGGTGGAATCGCTGCCGCCGTCGTCGGAGCACGCGACCGCGACGAGCGCGACGAGTGCCACGGCGACCATCCACACGGAACGACCACGCACCGACATCTGCCCTCTCCGATCATGGACTGGCGCGGGATCGTACCGCCGAGGGAACTCGACGACATCGTCAAGTTCGCTGCGCGCCAAAACGACGACTCACCGGGCCGCGACATTGTCGAAGCTGCCAAGATCCGCGCACGGGCCGGCCCGAGTGGACGCGAGAAATGGTGTCCGAATAGCCTGTTCGCAGGCGAAGCGGGCGTTGATCGGAATCCGCGGTCGCGGAAAGTGGGGGGTTTGTGGCTCGACAGCCGATGCGCGGTGTGCGCATCCTCGAGGTGGCGCAGTTCACGTTCACGCCCAGTGCCGGGGCGGTGCTCGCGGACTGGGGCGCCGACGTGATCAAGGTCGAGCACGCCGTCACCGGTGACGCCCAACGGGGGCTCAAGCTCGGCACGGGTGGAGTCGCGGCCGGTTCGTTCCAACCGTTGATGGAGCACCCGAATCGGGGCAAGCGCAGCATCGGCCTCGCGCTCGAGATTCCGGAAGCTCGCGCGGTGCTCTACGACCTCGCTCGTCGCGCCGACGTGTTCTTGGTCAACTTCCTTCCGGATGCGCGCCGACGCCTCGAGATCGACGTCGATCACATCCGTGCCGCGAACCCGGAGATCATCTACGTGCGCGGCTCGGCGTTCGGCAACCACGGTGACGAGCGCGAGAAGGGCGGGTACGACTCCAGCGCCTTCTGGTCGCGCGCCGGGAGTGCGGCGGGATGCACCCCGTCGGACTCGCCGCGTGTGATCGGGATGCCGGCCGGCGCCTACGGGGACTCGATGGGCGGCATGACGATCGCCGGCGGCATCGCGGCCGCGCTGTTCGCCCGCGCGCAGACCGGCGAGACGTCGGAGATCGACGTGTCGTTGCTGTCGGTCGGGGCGTGGACGATGGGGCTCAGCGTGAACAACGCGCTGCTCATGGGCGAGGCGCCGCCGGTGGCGCCGCTGAACATGAGCACGGCGATGTTCAACCCCCTCGTCGCGAACTACCGCACGTCCGACGGCCGCTGGATCAACCTCACGATGCTGCAAGCCGGTCGCTACTGGGCCGACTTCTGCGGGCACATCGGGCGGCCCGACATGATCGACGACGAGCGCTTCGCCACGGTGGAAGCGCTCATGACCCCGGAGAACACCGCGGCTGCGGCCGATATCCTCACCGAGGTGTTCGCGGCCCAGCCCTACGACCACTGGGTGAACACCCTGGCCTCCATGGAAGGGCAGTGGGCGCCGGTCCAGAACCCGCTCGAGGTCGGCAACGACCCCCAGCTGCGTGCCAACGGCTACATCCGTCCCGTGATCGACGCGGAAGGCAACGAGCGGGAGCTGGTGGCGAACCCCGTGCAGTTCGACAACACTCCACCGGAGATTCGGCGTGCACCGCAGTTCGCGGAGCACACTGACGACATCCTCGCCGAGCTCGGGCTCGACGACGAGCAGATCATCGACCTCAAGGTCGCGGGCGCGGTCACCTGACCGTCCCGTCCGAGAAGGGAAACAGCACCATGAGTGGTTTCGAGGCGTTCCGCTACGACGGAAAGCGCGTGTTGGTGGTCGGCGGAGCGACGGGAATGGGCGCGGCGGCGGCCCAGACGGTCGCGGAGCTCGGCGGCGAGGTGGTCGTGCTCGACTACGCGCCGGTCGACTTCCCGGTGGCGCAGGCGGTCTCCGTCGACCTGCGTGATCGCGAGGCGATCGACGCGGCGCTCGACCAGGTCGAAGGACCGATCCACGCCGTGTTCTCGGCGGCGGGTGTGGCCGACGGCACCCCCGGGATCATGAAGATCAACTTCATCGCACACCGCCACATCATCGAGAAGCTGATCGCGGACGGCACGCTCGGGCGCGGCGGCGCAGTCTGCATGATCTCGTCGGTGGCGGGTCTCGGGTGGGAGGGCCAGTTGCCCACGCTCACCGAGTTCCTCGAGACCAAGGACTACGAGTCGGCCGACGCCTGGGTGCAGGCCCACGAGGGCACCGACAACTACGGGTTCAGCAAGCAGGCGATGAACTGCTACGTCGCACGCCAGGGCTACCCGTTCCTCGCCGAGGGCATCCGCATCAACGCGATCTGCCCCGGGCCGACCGACACGCCCCTTGCCCGCGCCAACGCCGACATGTGGCTCGGCTTCGCCCAGGACTACCGCGACGCGACCGGCACGCCGCACCTCGTTCCCGACCAGATGGGCGACACGATGGTGTTCCTGAACAGCGACGCGGCGAGCGGCATCAGCGGCGTGAACCTGCTCGTCGACACCGGCCACGTCATGGCATCGCTCACCGGCTCGTGGGGCCCGGGCGAGCCGATGATGAAGATGCTGATGGGCCGGACCTGACCGCACCGACCAGACCGACTCTCCCCTCCTCCGAAAGGGAACGCATGAGCACGCAATGGAACTTCGACCTCTTCATCGACGGCAAGTGGGACAAGGGTGAGGCGGGTGGATCGCCGATCGAGGTGATCAACCCGGCCACCGAGGAAGTCATCGGCACCGTGCCTGAGGCCTCGCCCAAGGACGCGGCGCGGGCGATCGAGGCGGCCCGTCGCGCGTTCGACGAGGGCCCGTGGCAGTGGATGAAGCCATCGGAGCGCGCCGCGATCGTGCGCAAGATGGGCGACGTCCTGATGTCGAAGGCGGCGGAGCTCCGTGAGCTGATCGTGGCCGAGACCGGCTCCGCCGGGTTCATCACCGACTTCGTGCAGGCCGCGGGTTCGATCGGGATGTTCGAGTCGAACGCCCGCCTCGCCGAATCGGGCTTCGACTGGATCCAGGTCGACCCGCCGACCGGTGGGCCGATGGGGATGGGCGGCAGCGCCACCATCCGCGAGCCAGTGGGTGTGGTCGGCGCGATCACGCCGTTCAACTTCCCGTTCATGCTCAACGTGGTGAAGACGGCCCCGGCGCTCGCCGCCGGGTGCACCGTGGTGTTGAAGCCGCACCCGTGGACGCCGCTCGACGCGTTCCTGATCGCGCAGGCAGCGGAGGAGGCGGGCGTGCCGCCGGGCGTGTTCAACGTGATCACGGGCCACGCGGAGGTCGGTGAGGAGCTCACCACCAACCCGCTCGTCGACATGATCACGATGACGGGCTCGACCGCCACCGGCCGGCGCATCATGGCTGCCGGCTCGGAGACGATGAAGCGCCTCCACCTCGAGCTCGGCGGCAAGTCGGCGCAGGTCGTGCTCGACGACGTGGGCGAGGACTACGCCCGTTCGATCGGGTTCGGTGCGGTCCTCACGCACGCGGGTCAGGGTTGTGTCCTCCAGACCCGCCTGCTCCTCCCCGAGCACCTGCTCGGCGCGTACAAGGAAGGTGTGCAGGCGGCGCTGGCCGGCATCACGATCGGTGACCCGGTCGACCCGTCGACCACGCTCGGACCGCTGATCCGCGAGCAGCAGCGCGCCAAGGTGGAGATGCTGGTGCAGTCGGGCATCGACGAGGGCGCCGAGGTCCTCTGCGGCGCCAAGCGACCCGACGGCATCGACAAGGGCTTCTTCTACGAGCCCACCGTGCTGATCGGCACCAACGACATGCGCATCGCCCAGGAGGAGATCTTCGGGCCCGTGCTCACCGTGGTGCCGTACTCGGGCAAGGACGCCGACGGCGTGCGTCTCGCCAACGACTCGATCTACGGCCTCGGCGGTGGTGTGGTCGCGGCGAACACGGCTCGTGCGTTCAACGTCGCCCGGCAGATCCGGGCCGGCCACATGAGCGCGCAGGGCGTCGGCAGCGTGCCGCTCACCGACCTCGGGCCGGGTGGCGGCCAGGGACCCGGTTGGGGCTCGGACTTCGCCGGCATCGGCCAGACCGGCGCCTTCGGTGGCTACAAGCAGAGCGGCATCGGCCGCGAGTGGGGCCACCTCGGGTTCGAGACCTTCACCGAGGTGAAGAGCCTGTCCTGGAGCTGAACACCAACAGCTGAGCATGACGTTGATCGGCCCGGTCGGATGACCGGGCCGATCACGCGAGAGCGGGGAGCACCTGCTCCTCGTAGAGGCGGAGGCACTCCCACGCCATCGCCGGGGGGATCCCTCCCACCATCGGGTGGAAGAACGCGAACGCGCCTTCTCCCATCCCGCGCAGTTCGTCGGCGTATGCATCCGGGGTGAGGATGCGGTACTGGCCGTCGGCGCGCACGCGCTCCGCGGTGGTGACCTTGTACGGCCCCTCGAGCCCGGCGTCGTCGAGCCAGGTGCCGTACGCGTTCGTCTCGTGGAGGAAGTAGGGCACGAGCCGGGGCCACGCCTCGTCGGGATCCTCGGCGAGGAAGGTGGTGACCATCCCGCCCGGGTGCGTCGACGGTCCAGGGTCGGGCTTGCCGAGTCGTACGCACTCGTCGCGGTACGCAGGCCAGCAGTCGCCCGACACGGGGGCGAACCCGTCGGCGATGCGCGCCGCGCGTCGCGCGACCACATCGGATGACCCGCCGAGCACCAGCGGCGGACCTCCAGGTCGGTGGGGGACCGGGGTCACCTGCACGGTGCGGCCGCGGTACTCGAACGGCTCACCGGTCCACGCCTGTCGGAGCGTCTCGATCACTTCGGTGGTCCGGCGGCCGCGTTCGGCGATCGGCACCCCGAACATGTCGAACTCGTCGGCCACGTAGCCGCCGCCGAGCACGAGGTCGATGCGTCCCTCGCTCAGGCCGTCGAGCACGGCGATGTCCTCTGCCAGGCGCAGGGGGTCGTAGAACGGCGCGATCAATGCGCCGATCCCGATCCGCAGCGTGCTGGTCCGGGCGGCCACCGCGGCCGCGAACAGCAACGGGCTCGGCAGGTAGCCGTCGTCGGAGCCGTGGTGCTCCGACACGCTGACCGCGACGCCGTCGCGTTCGTCGGCCCACGCGGCCATGTCGAGCGCGGCGCGCAGCCGCTCCGACGAGGAGACGCCCGCGAACGCGGGGTTCCGCAGGTCGAAGCGCAGCGCGAGCATCACCATTCGTCGGGGCCCGCGGTCAGTCGAGTGGGGTCAGTCGATGCCGTAGAGCGCACGCGCGCTCTCGCTCGTGATCTCGCGCTTCTGGTCCTGGGTCAACCCGTCGATCGCCTCGGTGAGCTCCTCGGTGACGCCCGGGAACTTGGCGTCGGGGTGCGGGTAGTCGGACGCCCAGATGATGCGGTCGGCACCGCACAGCGGCGAGTTGGCCGTGAACGCGAGCATCGACTCGTCGGGGTCGAAGCTGATCCAGCACTGCCGGCGGAAGTACTCCGACGGGAGCTGCTTGAGCCACGGCACGTCCCAGCTGAACTTCTTCGCGTGGTGGTCGAGCCGTTCGAGCCACGGCACCAACCAGCCACCGTTCGCCTCGAGGAACATGAACTTCGCGCCGGGAAAGCGCTCGGCCACGCCACCGGAGGTGATGTAGCAGATCGCGCTCATCACGTCGACCGGGTTCGCGATGGCCTGGGTGAAGTAGATGGTGCCCATCACCTGACCATCGGCCGCGGTGTGCGCGGCTTCGTACTCCTCGAGCGGGACGTAGCTGCCGTCCTGGTTCTGCGCGCGCCCGAGCTTGAGACCTTCGCACGCGCCCGGCAGGTCGGGCGCGAGGAACGGGTGGAACGCGACGGGGAGCTCCGTGTCCTGCAGCGCGGCCCAGATCGGGTCGTACACCGGGTCGTTGAAGTACCGCCAGTCGATCGCGGGGTTCGGCCGCATGAAGACCGAGACCATCCCCGGGAGCTCGGCGACATGCTTGATCTCTTCGACCACCGCGGGGACGTCGCCCGGCTCGTGGATCGGCGGCAGCGCGCCCGCGCCGAACAGGCGACCCTGCCCCTCGGTCAGGTGCGACGCGCACCAGTCGTTGTACGCGCGCGCCTGCACTCGCCCGAACTCGACGTCATGCAGGCTCTGGAGGCCGAGCATGAAGGTCGGGTAGAGCACCGACAGCTCGATGCCGTCGGTGTCGAGGTCCTGGAGTCGCAACGACGCGGTCCAACCCGACGGTCGCGTCTCGAGGTACTGCAGCTCACCTTTGCGTACGCGGTCGACGTCCTCGTCGGAGAACCCTGCGGTGCCGGCGAGGCCGTTCGCAGGCGTCCGGCTGCCGTTGTAGACGATCCACTCGCGGCCGTCGGCGTCCTGTTCGACGTGCCAGATGCGGTCGCGGTACTTCTCCGGGGCGAAGTCGAGCATTCCCGTCGGGTGCTCGAGGATGTGCCCGTCGGAGTCGATGTAGCGCAGCGTCGCGTCGGTTGCAGTCATTGGTTCCCCCCAAGGATCGCCGGTTCCCGGCCGCCAGTTTCCGGTCGCGGATTCACCCTAACGAGACGCCCGTAAAACAGCAAGCTATTTGGCTTGTCGCTCGCCGTCAGCTGGCCTGATCTGCGAGCTCGTAGCGCGCGCGCCACTCGTGCTTCGAACGAATCGTCGTGTCGACGTCGGGTGACATCGACCGCAGTGCGGCCACCGTTGCGTCGGAGCGCGAGATGTGCTGGAACGCGTCCCAGCCGAAGAAGCGACACGTGTTCTGCCACGTGATCTTGTGCATCTCGTCGTCGCTGCAGCCCGCGGCCGAGAGCTCGGCGTGCACGAACTCGGGCGCCTCGGGAAAGATCGAGTCGGAGTGGGGGTAGTCGCACTCCCAAGCGATGATGTCGATGCCGATGTCGTCGCGGATCTTCAGCGCGGCCGGGTCGGTCACGTAGCACGCGAGCGAGTGCTCGCGGAAGATGTCGCTCGGCAACTTGTCGCCGAAGTCGTGTCCGAGCCACGTCTGGTTCGTGTAGTGCCGATCGCAGCGGTTCAGGTAGAAGGGGATCCACCCGATGCCGGCTTCGGACCACGCCACCTTGAGGTCGGGGTAGTTGTGGAACGCCGGTCCCCACAAGAGGTCTTGCGCGGCGAGGGTCGACACCTGGGTCGCGAGGATGATCAGGTTGTCGATCGGGCCGTCCGGCGAACCGTTGATCGCGGCGAAGCCCTGCCCGATGTGCAGGCACATCACCACCTGCTCTTCCGACGCGGCACGGAAGAAGGGATCCCAGTAGTCGAGGTTGTGGTAGCTCGGGATCCCTTGGATGTGCGGCAGCTCCGGCAGTGTCATCGCGCGGCACCCCTTGCTCGCGACGCGGCGAACCTCGGCCGCGAGCGCGTCGGGGTCCCACACGGGCGGGATCGCCAGCGGGATGAAGCGTCCCGGATGCGACGCCGCCCACTCGTCGATGTGCCAGTCGTTGTAGGCCTGGGTCATCACGAGCGCGAGGTCCTTGTCGGCGCTCTGCTGGAAGAAGCCGCCGCTGAAGCCGGCGAACGAGGGGAAGCACATCGACGCGAGGATGCCGTTGTGGTTCATGTCGCGGACGCGCTCGTCGACGTCGTAGGCGCCGGGGCGCATCTCCGCGTACGTGGTCGGGTCGAGACCCCAGTCCTCCTTGGGCCAACCCACCACTGCGTTGAGCCCGACCGAGCCGCTCTCCGCGCCCTGGAACTGCCACCGTTCCATGCCCTGCTCGTTCACGACGCTGCGCGGGGCCTCGTCGCGCCACTTCTCCGGCACGTGGCGCTCGAACATGTCGCGCGGCTCGATCACGTGGTCGTCGATGCTCACCAGGATCATGTCGTCGACGTTCATGGAGCTCTCCCCCGGTCGCGGCGCGCTGGTCGAGTTGCACGGAGCTCGCGCCCGGGCGAGCCCCACTAATCGCTAGCTATTCTCTGCCCCGCCCGCCCGGGGGGCAAGTCACGGGTGCCGTGACCACAGGCGTTCGACACCGAGGGGTCCTGACATGGCGTTCACCATCGAGCTCGATGGCCGCAAGGCACTGGTCACCGGCGCGGGTCAGGGAGTTGGTCGCGGCATCGCGAGAGCCTTGGCGAGCGCGGGAGCGCACGTGGTGGTGAACGACTTCGTCGCCGAGCGGGCCGAGACGGTTGCCGCCGAGATCGCCGCGGAAGGCGGCGTCGCCGAGCCGATCGCCTTCGACGTGACCGACTACGAGGCGGTCATGGCTGCCGTCCGCGCGCTCGGTCCGTTCGACATCCTCGTCAACAACGCCGGGAACGCGGGCACCGAGGGCTTCAACTTCGCGCCGTTCGCCGAGAGCGAGCCGGCCGACTGGGAGCGCTACTTCGGCGTGAACCTCTACGGGGTGATGCACTGCACGCGCGCAGTGCTCCCGGGAATGATCGAACGCGCCGAGGGGCGCGTCGTGACGATCGTGTCCGACGCGGGGCGCTGGGGTGAGCCGTACCTGGGCGCGTACGCAGCCGCCAAGGCGGGCGCCGCCGCGCTCACTCGTGCGCTCGCGCGTGAAGTCGGTCGCCACGGCATCACGTTGAACAACATCGCGCTCGGATCGATCGACAGTTCGGAAGACGCCGCGACGCGTGAGCTCACCGGTGAGGCAGCCGAGCGTCACAAGAAGCAGATGCGCAGCTACATCATCCGGCGCTTCGGTCGACCCGACGACATCGCGGGGTTGGTTACGTTCCTGGCCAGTCCGATGTCGTCGTGGATCACGGGGCAGACCTACCCCGTGAACGGCGGCTACACCGTGAACCAATGAACGGCGGAACGGTCGAGGCGGATGCTCGGGTCGATGTCGTGGTCGGGGCGGGCTCCGGAATGGGAGCGGCGGCCGCGGCCGCGCTCGGGAGCGGACGCCACCTCGTGCTGGCGGATCGGGATCGCGCCGCACTCGAGCGGGTCGGCGCAACCTTCGGCGAACGCGTCGAGTGCATCGTGTGCGACCTGACCGACCCGGCCGATGTCGCGCGCCTCGCCGCGCGCATCCCGGTGCTCGGTTCGCTCGTGGTGACCGCGGGGTTGTCGCCGACGATGGCGGACGGTGAGCGGATCTTCGCGGTGAACCTCGTCGGAATGGCTCGCCTGCTGGAAGCGCTCGACGGGTCGGTCACCGATGGTTCGGCTGCCGTGTGCTTCGCGTCGATCGCCGGTCACGGGATCACGCCGCCCGACGCGGTCGTCGCCGCGCTCGACGATCCCCTTGCTCCAGCGTTGCTCGAGCGGCTGCGCGACGCCGGTGTCGATCCGGCGGACCCGGGGTCTGCCTACGGGCTGTCGAAGCTCGGTGTGATCCGCCTGGTCCGCCGATTGGCGACCAGCTGGGGCCGTCGCGGTGCTCGAGTGCTCTCGCTGTCGCCCGGCATCATCGACACGCCGATGGGGCGCCAGGAGCTCGAGCAGCAACCCATGATGGGGCCCATGATCGAGCTCGTCGGTCGGATGGGCCGGCCCGGCGAGCTCGCGGCGGTCGCCGCGTTCCTCGTGTCGGACGGCGCGTCGTTCATGAACGGTTGCGACGTGCTCGTCGACGGTGGCTTCATGGCGGCGACGAGCACCTGACGAGTCGGGCCGAGAGATTCGGTGAGCGCTCAGACGGGCCACGCGTAGTCGTCGTCGGGCCAGCTGATGACGGCGTCGTCGCGCAGGGCATCGACCGCCGCGTCCGAGTAACCGAGCTCCGCCATCAGGTCGCGCGTGTGCTGCCCGACCATCGGCGCGGCGCGCGAGGGCGCGCCGGGAGTGTCGGAGAAGGTGATCAGGTTGCCGAACTGGCGAACCGTCCCGAGCAGTGGATGCTCGTACTCGGCGACCAGGCCCAGACGCTCGAGCTCGCTGTCGAACAGGATGGTCTCGCCGTCGCCGGTGTCGACCGACACCTCCGACGGTACGCCCGCGGCGTCGAGCGCTCGGCGCCAGTTCGTGGCGAAGTCGGTGGCGAAGGCGGCTTCGAGCTCCCGCGTGAGCTCGTCGCGATGTACCTCCCGTGCCGCGCGGGTCGCGAAACGCTCGTCGGCGATCAGCTCCGGACGTCGGATCACCGTGCACAGCGGCTGCCAGTGCTGTTCGAGCACGGCCGCGAGTTGGAGCCAGCCGTCGGACGTCTCGTAGAGCCGATAGAGGGCATCGAGGCCCAGCTGCGCGGTGTCGAGCTCCGGGCGGGGAGAGGGTGTGCCGTCGGGGCCGAGCCATGCGTCGGCGGTGTAGAGCTGCGCGCCGTGGAGCAGCGATGCCCACATCGACTGACCCTCACCGGTCTTGGTGCGGTGCGAGAGCGCGATCAGCATCGCCAGCACCGAGGGCATCGCGGCGGCGACGTCGCCGTGCCCGTAGCGGTACCAGAGCGGTGGACTGCCGGCGGCGACGGGTCCCTGCTCCCACTCGATCCCGCTGGCGGCCTGCGCGAGCGGGTCGAGGCCACCCATGTGCGAGAGCGGCCCCGTCGCGCCGTACATGAAGTTGTTGCAGTAGAGGATGTCGTCGCGCACCGCCTTGCACTGCTCGTAACCGATGCCCAGACGATCGGCCGTGCCTTGCGTCATGTTGTGGTGCACCATGTCGGCCGTCGCGACGAGCTTCAGCGCGATCTCCAGTCCCTCCGGTCGCTTCAGGTCGATCGCGATGTCGCGCTTGCCGCGTTGACAACCCATGAACGATCCGACCACTTGACCGCGCATCCCGTCGCCGCGGATCGGCTCGACCTTGATCACGTCGGCTCCGAGGTCGGCGAGGAGCATCGGGCCGAACGGACCGGCGAGGAACTGGCCGAAGTCGATCACGCGCAGGCCTGCGAGCGGACCCGGGCCGTCGGCGTCACGTCGCGTGGCGTTGCGAACCGGAGGCAACGCGTCGGCCTTCGCGCCGAGTGCGCCGAGCCCGCCGAGCACTTCGTCGTTGTGAGCGCCGGCACGCGGTTGCGGGCCCTTCACCGCGCCCGGAGTTCCCTCGAGGAAGATGGTCATTCCGAGCTGGGTCGTCGCGCCGAGATCCGGATCGTCGACCTGCACGACTGATCCGGTGGCGATCAGCTGCGGATGATCGAAGCGTTCGTGGGGCGCGACGATCGCTTCCGCGCCGAGCCCTGCCTCGTGGTACTCGCGGACGAGGTCGTCACGGTCGCGGCGAAGGAACGCATCGCGCTTCGCACTCTCGTACGCGGCGCGTTCGTCGGGGGGCAGCTGGAACATCTCCATGAACGTCAGATCGGGGATGCCGAGGATCGAGGCTTCGCTGCGCGACGGCGCGATGCCCGCGGTGGTTGCGGCGTGGATCCATTGCCGGTTCGCGCACTCGAAGATCGAGCCCTGGTGCACCCCTGGCGGATGGCTCTTCGGCAACAGGAACTGCCCTCGGTCGGTCCAGTTCCAGTTCTGGGTCGTCAGCGACAGGACCCCCTGGAGGAGTGAGACCTCCACGTGCTGGCCGCGGCCGGTGCCCTCACGCGCGTGCAGCGCCGCCATGATGCCGATCGGAACGAGGAACGACGCCGCGAGGCTGGCGACCGGGCTGTGGAGGAAGACCGGCCCGGGTCGGAACGACGGCGTCTCCCAGTGTTGACCGGTGCGCGCGTGGACCAACGCCTCGTATCCGGGACGGTGTTGATAGTGCGTGCCGGTTGGCCACGCAGGAACCGAGCAGTAGACCAGCTGTCCGAAGCGTTCGCCGAGCTCCTCGTAGCTCAGGCCGAGCGACGCCATGGTGCCGGGGGAGAAGGCTTCGACGAGCACGTCAGCCGACGCGCACAGCGCGAGGAACGAGGCGCGCCCGTCGGGCTCGGTGAGGTCGAGCGCGACGGAGCGCCGGCTGCGCCCGTAGACGGTCGAGCTCGCGAGCTCACGGTCCGGGCTCCCGCCCGGCGGTTCGATCTTGACGACGTCGGCGCCGTGCTCCGCGAGGGGCAACACGCCGAGGGGGCCCGCGATCCCGGTGCTCAGATCGAGGACACGAAGCCCTGCGAGTGCCTGCGTCATCCCAGCCCCCTGACCGACGACGGGTGGAGCCGCGTTGCACCCGCGTCGGTGCTCGGCTCCGTTTGACCCGCAAAATAGCGGGCGATTATCGTGCGCGCCCCAGGCGACTGCCAGGCCGGCGATTGCAGGAGGTGTCGAACGTGAACGATCTCCGTTACATCGACTCGGATGGTCACATCCTCGAGCACCCGACTGCGATGCCCGAGTACGCCGCGGCCGAGTTCCGGGACCGGATCTGGCACATCGAGACCGATGCCGACGGCCAGGAGTGGGAGGTCTTCGACGGCACGCGCGGTCCGTCGAACTTCCGTTCCTTCGCGGGAGCCGCGGGCTTCGACGACGAGAAGGTCGAAGCGATCATGCGCGGCGAGGTGCGCTACACGGAGTCGCGGCCCGCGGCGTGGGACGCCAAGCTCCGGCTGGTCGACATGGACATGGACCACATCGATCTCGCGGTGCTCTACCCGACGATGTTGCTCGGACTGCAGTCCAACCTTGATCTCGATTTCGGCATCGCGCAGGCGCGTGCGTACAACGACTGGTGTGTCGACCACGTCGCCGAGGGCGATGGGCGGCTGTTCGGCTCGGGCGCGCTCCCGCCGATGCACGACGCAGCAGGTGTGCAAGCGTGCGCCGACGAGCTCCGGCGCGTCGCGACCTTGCCCGGCATGGTGTCGGTGTTCATGCGCCCGAACCCGTCGGTCGACTGGAAGCCGTTCATGGACCCCGTCTACGACCCGCTGTGGCAGGCAGCCGACGAGACCGGCCTGCCGATCGGGATCCACCCGTTCTTCGCCGCCGATCTCCCGGGCGCGGCGCAGGGCCTGCGACTCAACGAGGCGGTCGGGTCCCTGCAGGCGATGGCTGATCTCGCCGGATACGGCAGCGCGGCAACGGGTGGGTTGATCTTCACGCAGGGCATCGCGAACGTCGTCGATGTGATGAGCGCGCTCTGCTTCATCACCGCAGGAGGCGTGTGCGAGCGGTTCCCGAACGCGAAGTTCATCTTCCTCGAGGCGAACGGTGGCTGGCTCGTTCCGTGGCTCGAGCGGCTCGACCACCACGTGAAGAAATTCGGGCGCGGCGCGAGCTGGTTGCAGTTGCTGCCGTCGGAGTACTTCCGGCGTCAGTGTTGGATCAGCTTCGACCCCGACGAGGCGATGCTGCGGGCCACCGCGGAGTCGCCGTTCTGCGGCGCCGATCGGATCATCTGGGCGTCGGACTACCCGCATCCCGACGCGAAGTTCCCGGGGGTCACCGAGGAGCTTGCCGAGGCGCTCGACGGATTGAGCTTCGAGCAGCAGCGCCAGATCACCTCCGAGAGCGCGATCGAGCTCTACGGCATCGGCTGACGTTCGGCGTGCCTTGAGATAGCTGGCGAATTGCGACATGCTGCTGGCAGCGACGCCGGGCTGTCGGCAGTCGACGTGGATCCGGGGGGAGCACGATGAAGGTTCACAGCCGTTCGGTCGCACGCGCACGGGTGGGAGTGATCGGAGCGATCGTCGCCGTCGTCGCTGCGAGCGTGTTCGTCGCCGCGCCGGCCCAGGCGGCAACCGCCTCGACGTGTCCTGACCCATCGGGCTCGGTCAAGATCGGGATGTCGTACTTCGGTGCCGTGGCCGGCGCGTACGAAGAGATCGGTGGCGACACCGAGGCTGCGGGGCCCAACCCGGACCAGGCCGTCATCGACGGCTACAAGGCCGGCATCGCGGCGATGAACGACGCCGGCGGTCTCAACGGCTGCGAGGTCGAGCCGGTGTTCTTCAACTTCTCGGCCCAGTCCGCTGACTACAACCAGACGTCGCAGCAAGAGTGCGCCGCGTTCACCCAGGACGCCAAGGTGGTCGCGGTGTACGCCGCCGCCTACGAGACGAAGGTCGCGGTGGACTGCTTCGCGAAGGCGAAGACCGCGTTCTTCCAGATCGGCACCAACTACCCGCCGTCGTGCACCGATCAGAAGACCTACGCAGGGTTCATCTACACGCCGTCCAGCGTGTACACCTGCCGGTTCAGCTCCTTCGTGAAGATGTGGGACGACGCCGGCCTGTTCCCGACCGACGCGAAGGTCGGCATCCTGGTGATGGACGACGGCTCGGGCCAGGGCCCGGCGCTCGCCGACAAGGTGTGGACGCCGGAGCTGAAGAAGCTGAAGATCCCCGTCACGACGTTCAAGTTCACCGGCGCCATCAACTCGCCGTCGTTCTCCCAGGTGAACGCGACCGTCGCCAACGCGGTGCTCCAGTTCAAGGCAGCCGGAGTGAACGTCGTCTTGTTCACGCCCGCCGGCGGCCAGGGTCCCGCGGCGTTCATGCCGCAGGCCAAGACCCAGGCCTTCTTCCCGAACTACGGCCTCAACTCCGCCGACAACCTGGCCGTCGCGGCGGGGCTCGGCGGCGAGTCGATCAAGACAGGCATCGCAGTGTCGTGGGCCGTCACCGACCTTCCGCTCACCCAGCAGCAGCAGCAACCCGCCAACTCGGCGGCCGAAGGGTGTGCCGAGTGGGCGCCGCCGAGCACGATCACGATCCCAGGGGCCTCGCCTTTCTGTGACTTCCTCAACTCGCTGCAGGCCGGGTTCAAGGGCGCCAAGAAGATGGACGCCCCCACCCTGTACAAGGGGATCACGGGTCTCGGCACGAGCTTCGTCTCGTCGCGCACCTACGACGGCGCCACGAAGTTCGCCAAGGGACGCACCGACGGGGCCACCAAGGCGATGATGCTCGAGTTCGACCCGACGACGAAGACGTTCCTGCCGATCGACGGGAAGCTCCTCACGATCCCGTAGGTCCGATCGCGCGCGCGTGTGGTCCGTCAGTACGAGCGGACGTGCACGGTGTCGAGCTTCTGGCCTCTGGGTCGGGTGACCACGTACACGTGGACGTCCGCCACATCGTCGACGGACTGCCCCGCGCTTCCCGCGCGGCCCTGCACCTTGGCCATGTAGCCGCGCTCGGTCCACAACGCGAGCGCAGTCTGCGTGTCGTCGGGGTCCCAGCTCCAGTCGGTCGATCCGTCGCCGTCGAACGCGGTCCCTTGCACGACGACGGTGACGCGGATGTCGTCGTCCTGCACTTCGGTGATGAGCGTCCGGCTGAACGCCTCCAACGCGGCCTTCGACGCGACGTACATCGAGAGCATGGGGAACGGGTCGAGGGTCGACTCGCTCGACGTGTTGACGATGTCGCCTCCGCCCGCGGCGCGCAGCAGGGGGATGGCGGCACGGCAGGTGAAGACCGGTCCGAGGAAGTTCGTGCTGACCTGACGGATGATGTCGTCGTCGCTGACGTGCTCGACGAACGACGGTCGGTACACCGCGGCATTGTTGACCAACACGTCGACGCGACCGAAGCGCTCTTCGACCTGCGTGAACGCGGCGCGCACGCTCTCGACGTCGCCGACGTCGGTGACGATCGGCATGGAGCGAGGTCCGAGGGCGCGGGTCTCCTCGACAAGGCGCTCCTCACCCCGCGCGAGCAGGACGACATCGGCCCCCTCGGCCACGAACCGGCGCGCGATCGCGCGCCCGGAACCGCTGGTCGCGCCGGTCACCACTGCGACCTTGCCGGCGAGTTGCTCGCTCGTTCCCGAAGCCATGGCAGGAGAATAGCGAGCTATTTGTTCGACGCGGCTCGCGTGGGAGGCCGAGGATCGTCTCGCCGATGATGCTGCGCTGTACCTCCGACGTACCGGCGTAGACCGTGCCCGAGCGCGCGTTGACTCGCGTTCAGTGAGACCGTGGGTTGCGGTCCCGCGATGGCGCGCGCGGCCGAGCAGGGAAGTGGTCGAGGTCGACGAGCACGTGAAACGTTGTGAACCGAACCAGGTTGCAGGTCGTTGAGCACCGGTGCACGAACCGCGAAGCAGTCCGCGCGCGCCAAGCCCTTAAGTGACTGCAAGATCACGACGTCACCGCGATCCGCATCACCTCGCCGTTGCCCCAGTCGCCGACCAGGAGTGCGCCGTCGCTCGTGCGCAGCACCGGCACCGGGTGCTCGAACCCACCGAGAA
>JBEVIU010000132.1:0-9797 GCA_040510575.1 Acidimicrobiia bacterium
TGGTGACGGGCGGCGGTGCCGGCATCGGACGAGGCATCGCGGTGCAGCTCGCGACGCACGGCGCCGACGTGGCAGTGATCGACATCGATCCGGATCGCGCGGCTCAGGCGGTCGCCGCCGTCGAGGCGCTCGGGCGACGCGCGATCAACGCGCCCGCCGACGTGATGGACACCGACGCGCTCCGAGCGTCGATCGCCGCGGCTGACGAGGCGTTCGGACGCATCGACATCCTGGTGAACAACGCGGGCGGGGTCAGTGGACGCCCGTTCCTCGACCAGAGCGAGCGGAGCTGGCGGCGCCACATCGACATCAACCTCGTGAGCATGCTGGCGTCGATCTCCGCCATCGCGCCGATCATGATCCGCGGTGGCGAAGGTGGCTCGATCGTGAACGTCGCCAGCATCGAGGGGACGCGCGCGGCGCCGATGTTCGCGGTGTACGCAGCGTGCAAGGCCGGCATGATCAGCTTCACCCGCACGATGGCGCTCGAGCTCGCGGAGCACGGCATCCGGGTCAACTGCATCACGCCGGACTGGACGCGGACGCCGGGCAACAGTGGTTTCCGCAACGGTCCGGTGCCCGACCCGCTCCCGCCGCGCACGCCGCAGTACCTCGAATCGGTGGCGGCCTACATCCCGATCGGGCGTGAAGGAGTCGTCGAGGAGTGCGGCGACGTCGCGGTGTTCCTCTCGTCGTCGATGGCGCGCTACGTGACCGGCGTGACGATCCCCGTCGACGGCGGCACGTGGGCGTCGAGCGGATGGACCCGCACCGATGCTGGCGGCTGGACCCTGTGGGCCGGCGATCCGACGTTCGCCGCCGCCGCGACGATGTCGCCCGCGCCGCGGCCTGACTGACGTCCTGCTACCTTTCTGCAACTCGCGCAGAAAAGGCGGCACAAATGAGCGACGAACCGACCACCGAGAAGGCCCGTCGACCGGACCCGGTCGGCAAAGCCGGCTCGACCGCCATCGGTGAGAAGCTGAGCGCGCTGCGCTCCGGGAACGGCCCGGGAGGGCTGGGGCTCAGCCCCAAGGAGATGCGCAAGCTCGTCAAGCAGTCCGACGGCGTCTCGATGATGAACCAGGCGCCGCGCCTCTCGGCCGACTCCGTCGGCCCGCTCGAGCACATGCTCCGCATGGTGCCGACGACGCGCCGTCACAAGGAGCCGCGGATCAAGGTCGGCGATCCGGTCGTCGACTTCTCGCTGCTCGGCTCGAACGGCGAGACGGTGTCGCTCGAGTCCCTCCGCGGCAGCAAGCCGTTCGCGATCCGGCTCACGAGGGCCATCGGCTCCGGCGTCATATGACCGGCGTGCGTCCCAGGTCTGGATGACCTGACTCAGAGCTACACCGAGTTCCAAGCCATTGGCGCAGAGCTCATCGTGGTGTTCCCGATCTCGCACGAGCTCACGAAGGTGGTCGTCGACACGCTCGACCTCCCGTATGCGATCTACTCGGACGAAGATCGCGAGCTCTTCACCGCGTACGAGACCCGCTTCAGCGCCGGCGCACCGCTGCCGGCGTGGATCGTCGGCGACACCGACGGCGTGATCCGCTTCCTCTGGCGCGCGACGGAGGGTGGCCTCTTCGACCACTACCCCGAAGGACCCGAGATCCTCGCGGTGCTGCGCGAGATCCAGGGCGCATGACCGACACGATCACACACTCCGAGACCTACGACAGCTACCACGTCGGCGAGGCGGTCTGGTGCCTCGCGTGGGTCGGCATGCCGTTCGTCGTCACCGGCAAGAACGACGAGAAGCGGACGATCGAGATCGAAGGCATCGGTCCCTGCTCGTTGCCCGAAGGTGCGTTGATCGACGTGACCGAGGCGAACCTGTTCATGCTCACGCACGAGCAGTGGGACTCGATCTGGTACTGGCCCGACAGTGGAGGTGAGCGGTACCAGCAGGTCGTCGACCGGTTCGTCGAGCAGCACCACGAGGGCGAGATCGTCAACGGATACGTGGGAAGCGGCATCACGGTCACCGACAGCCCCGATGGTGCGATGGCGTTCCGGCTCAGCTTCGGCGGGTACGGGCACTTCGGACAGATCCAGGCAACACCGGTCGCTGCGCTCACCGACGACGGCGCCGCGCTGATCCATCTCCACGAGCCGGCGATCCCCGATGAGCGTTGGATGCCGTGCGGACCGTCGCTGCCGCTCGAGCTCAAGATGACGGCGTACCGGTGGTCACTCGCCTACGGCAAGATCGTGCTCAACTGGCAGGACTTCGACTAGAGCGACTGCCTCGACCGGCTCGTGTTGCCTGGCTGGGGGCCGCCAACACTGAAGGCGGCGGGCTACTCGACGATCGAGATGGCCTGCTCGGGGCAGTTCTCGACACCGAGGCGCGCCTTGTGCTCCAGGTCGGCGGGAACTTCGTCGCTGACGAGCGTCGAGTGGCCGACGTCGTCGGGCTCGAACACCTCGGGCGCGAGTGAGTAGCAACGGCCGTGACCGGTGCACTTCTCGAAGTCGATCTGCAGCTTCATGTCGGCATTCTCCCCGTCAGACGTCGATCTGCACGACGTCGTCGACCACCCGTACCGGGAAGGTCATCAGATCCTGGTTGAAGCCGTCGAGTGACGACGGCTCGACGCACGCGCCGGTGGTGACGTTGTACTTGCTCGAGTGCTGCGGGCACGAGATGAAGCACTTCTCCTCGAGCGGGCGCCCGCCGATGGTCGTGCCCTGGTGCGGGCAGAGGCTCTGGAAGGCGTAGAACTCGCCGTCGACGTTGGCCACCGCCACCGGGAAGCCGTCGACCTCGACGATCGCGGTCGCGCCGGGCTCGATCCAGTCGGTCGGCATGGCGTCGTGGAACATCTCGTCTCCTCGTGAGATCGCTGAGACCCTCGGCGGGCCCCGGCCGCCATCGGAGAGAGCAGGCTACGTTCTCGGCGTGGCCGACGACGGTGCGAGCGACGACGACCTGGTGCTCGCCGAGAGGAAGGCGCCGCGCGACCTGATTCAGACGTCTTCGCCCGCCATGCGGCGCAGGCGCCGGTTGGTGCCTTCGAGCCACCGGTCGTAGTCACCGGCCTTGCGGAGGAACGACTCGCCGACCCGCGGGTGCGGGAGCACGAGGAAGCGGCCGTCGCGCAGGGCGTCGAGCGTCATGTCGGCGCAAAGCTCCGGCTCGACCACGTCGCCGAGATCCATCGCCGCCGAACCGTCGGTCGCTCGGGCGCCCGCCGCTTCCTCGGCGTCCTCGTCGCGCCCGAAGAACCCGGTGTTCACCGCGTTCGGGCACAGGCACGCGATGCGGATGCCGAGGTGCGCGTAGTTGAGCGCGATCCACTCGGCGAAGCCCAGCGCGCCGTGCTTGGTGAGGGTGTAGCCCATCGGTGACGGTCCGGTGATCAACGCCGCGGACGAGAGCGTCTGCGCGAGGTAGCCCTCGCCCTGCTCCACCATCATCGGCACCACCGCCTGCGCCGCCCACACGTGCGCGAGCAGGTTGACGCCGATGACGCGTTCGATCTCCGCGGTCGAGGTCTCGAGGCCGCCGCCGCCTCCGATGCCGGCGTTCGAGCAGAACGCGTAGACGGGTCCGAACGCGTCGACGGCGCGGGCGACGAGATCCTGCACCGCGTCTGAGCTGGAGACGTCGCACACCACCGGGAGACCGTCGATGCGCGCCGCGATCTTCTCGGCCCGCGCCTCGTGCACGTCGGCGACCACGACGCGGGCCCCGTCGCGTGCGAAGCGCTCTGCGAGCGCGCGTCCGATGCCGTGGCCGCCCCCGGTCACCACGACACAGCGCCCTCGAGGATCCACTGGCCGCACGATATCGTTCGGCGGCCAACCGACGTCCACTCCTTCAGGGGTTCCCGTGCAGTTCGACACCTACGCCTTCGAGTCGCCGTTGCGCGAGGTGGGTGACCTCGCCCGCGGCGCCGTCGAGCTCGGGCTCTCGACCATGTGGTTCACCGAGTCGGCGCACAACCCGTTCCTGCCCTGCGCGGTCGCGTCGGAGGCGGCACCGGCGCTGGGGGTCGGCACGTCGATCGCGATCGCGTTCGCCCGCAGCCCGATGGTCACGGCCCAGCTGGCGTGGGACCTCGCGGTGCAGACCGACGGCAAGTTCCAGCTCGGGCTCGGGACCCAGGTCAAGGCGCACATCACGCGACGGTTCTCAGCCGAGTTCGAGCGCCCGGTCGCCCGTCTCCGGGAGTACGTGCTCGCGATGCGGGCGATCTTCCGCGCGTTCCAGGGTGAGGAGCGCCTCTCGTTCTCCGGTGACTTCTACTCCTTCTCGCTGCTGCCCGACTTCTTCTCTGGCGGCCCGATCGCGCATCCGAACGTGCCGCTCCAGATCGCGGGCGTCAACACGGGCCTGGCGAAGATGGCAGGCGAGGTGTGCGACGGCTTCCACATCCACCCGTTCCACTCGAGGGAGTACGTCGTCGACGTCGTGCGCCCCGCAGTGGAAGAAGGAGCGCGGCGCGCGGGTCGCTCGATCGACGACGTCACCTTCATCGCGCCGGTGTTCATGATCGTGGGCGACTCGGAAGAGGAACGAGCGCCGCAACGGGAGGCGGCACGACGTCAGCTCGCGTTCTACGCCAGCACGCCCACGTACGAGCCGGTGCTGGCGCACCACGGGTTCACCGACGCCGGACCCGAGCTCCAACAGCTCGTGCGCGGCGGCGACATGGCTGCGATGGCAGCAGTGATGAGCGACGAGGTGATTGCACCGTTCACGGTGACGGCGACGTGGGACGAGCTCCCCGACGCACTGATTGCGCGCTACGCGGGGATCGCCGATCGGATCCTGCCCTACCTCAAGCTGGGATCGTGGAGCGCTTCACCCGAGCACGCGGAAAAATGGGCCAGGGTCGTGCAGGCCGTCACCAGCGCAACTTCCTGATGCGCACGAACGACCCGCGCGTCGTCGCCGAGGTGCGGGCCGTGTTCGACCGGTACGAAGCGGCGCTCGTCACCAACGACGTCGACACGTTGATCGAGCTGTTCCACGAGTCACCGGAGACCATTCGGTACGGCATCGACGACGTCCAGCACGGTCATGCCGAAGTTGCGGCGTTCCGCCGGGGCGAGGCGCAGGCGTCGCCGCCACGCCGGTTGGTCGACACGGTGATCACCACCTTCGGCGACGACGTGGCGGTCGCGAACACCCAATTCGTTCCCGACGGCACGACCGCGATCGGTCGCCAGTCGCAGACCTGGATCCGCACCGACGCCGGGTGGCGCGTCGTGTGCGCGCACGTCTCGTGGGAAGGCGGCCGCGCGCCCTGACTCGCGCGCGCGTTGACTGCGCGCTGTCAGGAAGTCGGCAGAAACCCGCGAGGCGACCAACAGGTCGAGGACTCGCTCCCTTCATTGCCGGCACACGCGCAGGCAATCGCGGATCCGTACCTTCACCTGCGTGTATACGGACTCGTATACGGATCCGACGCCGCGTGGTGAGCGCGTCTTCACGGAGCTGAAAGGCCGACTCCTCGCGGGTGAGTTCCCTCTCGGACGGAGACTCGGCGAGGAGCGGCTCGCCACTGCGCTCGGCGTGTCGCGCACCCCCGTGCGCGAAGCCCTGCACCGACTCCGCAGCGAGGGTCTCGTGCAGCGCGACGCGGAAGGTGGCTTCCGCCCGACCGCGCCCGACGTTGTCGGGATGGGCACGTTGTACGAGGTCCGGATCGGGCTGGAGGTCCAAGCGCTGCAACGGCCGGCGCGCGTCGGCACCGAGCACGACCGGCCCCGACTGATCGAGCTGCGCGGGGAGTGGCAAGCGCTCGCCGACGACGAGCCGCCGGCCACGCCGGAATTCGTGCTGCTCGACGAGGCCTTCCACGTCGGGCTGGCCGAGGCCGCGGGCAACTCGGTGCTGGTGGAGTTCCTGCGCGTCGTGAACGAGCGCATCCGCGTGGTGCGCATGCAGGACTTCCTCACCGCCGATCGCGTCGCGCAGACCATCACCGAGCACCTCCAGATCGTCGACGCCGTGCTCGCCGGCAACTGCGACATGGCGGTTGAGCGGTTCGAGATCCATCTCCGCGAGTCGCTCGCCGTGGTCGAGGAGCGCACGTTGCGCGCGCTCGCCCGCATGTCGAGCTCGTTCGCCGACACCCCGCCCCGTCAGGAGGCGTCATGACCACGACCACGCCTGTTTCCGGCTCCTCGCCCGAGGCTGCACCTGAGGCGGCGCGGCTTGCCGCGAGAGGGATCACGAAGCGCTTCGGTCCGGTGGTCGCCAACGACGCGGTCGACCTCACGGTCGCGCCCGGCGAAGTGCATGCCCTGCTCGGCGAGAACGGGGCCGGCAAGAGCTGCCTGATGAAGCTCGTGTACGGCGTGTACGAGCCCGACGACGGCACGGTCGAGATCGACGGCGCGCTGCTCACACCGGGCTCGCCGTCGGCGTCGCGTGCAGCCGGCGTCGGCATGGTGTTCCAAGACCTGCGCCTGATCCCCGCGTTCACCGTCGCGGAGAACATCGCGCTCGCGCTCGATGTGAAGGGGTTCCGGTTCGACCGCAGCGGCGTGTCCCGCCGCATCCGCGAGGCGGCCGAGCGCTTCGGGCTGGCGGTGAACCCCGACGCCCTCGTGCGGACCCTCTCGATCGGCGAACGCCAGCGGGTCGAGATCCTCAAGGTGCTGATGGGCGGGGCGCAGCTGGTGATCCTCGACGAGCCGACCAGCGTGCTGGCACCGCAGGAAGTGGACGCGCTCTTCGTCGGCGTGAGCCGCTTGCGCACCGAGGGCCTGTCGGTCGTGATCATCACCCACAAGCTGCGGGAGACCCGCGCCATCGCAGATCGGGTGACCGTGTTGCGAGGCGGGAAGCTCATCGTGGGCGGGGTGGCGACGTCGAGCATGAACGACGAGGAGCTCGTCGAGGCGATGGTCGGTCAACGGGTGCCGCGCCTTCCCGCGCAGCGACCCACACCCGACACTGCGGCGACGCCCGCACTCGTGCTCGACGACGTGCGCGTGGCGGGTCACGGCGAGGAGCCCGCGCTGGCCGGCGCCACGCTCACCGTGCACCGGGGCGAACTGGTCGGGATCGCGGGCGTCGCCGGCAACGGCCAACTCGCGCTCTACGACGCGATCCTCGGACTGGTGCCACTCGTGAGCGGCACCGTCACGGTGGCCGGCACGACGGTGGGTCGCCTCAACCCTCGGACAGCCCGCGCGGCGGGCGTCGTCGGCGTTCCCGAGGACCCGGTCGAGGAGTCGGTGGTACCCGGCATGGACGTCGCCGCGCACGTCGCGCTCGGCGACCTCCGCTCGTTCCGTCGCGGGATCGGCATCGACTGGCGCAAGGTCCGACGACGTTCGAAGGAGATCAGCGATTCCACGGGGCTCCGCATGGCCGCGTCGGACCGCGAGATGGCATCGCTGTCGGGCGGGAACATCCAACGCGTCGTGCTGGGACGCGCGTTCAGCGCCGACGACTGCGACGTACTCGTCGCCGCGTACCCGAGCCGCGGCCTCGACATCGCGACCACGCGTCGCACGCAGGAGCTCCTGCTCGAGCGACGAGAGGCAGGGGCCGGCGTGGTCGTGATCTCCGAAGACCTCGACGAGCTCATGGAGCTGTCCGATCGAATCGCGGTGCTCCACGCGGGCCACATCACCGGCATTGTCGACCCGAGGAACACCGACGTGCTCGAGATCGGGCGCCTGATGCTCGGCACCGACCACGACGCGGCGACGACCACGGTGGACGCGCCGTTCGGAGCGCTGTCGGCCATCGAAGACGAAGCCGATCACGCCGACGTCTCCGAGCCCGACGATCCCGAAAGCGAAGAGGAGATCGCGGTATGACGACAGCTCTCGCCCCGACGCCCGCGCAGGCTCCCGACGACGACGATGCGCCTCGCCGCGGCCCGAACTGGGGCCGGGTCGGTCGCACGTTCGGCCGAACCTTGCTCGCGGTCGGTGGCGCGATCGTGATCTTCGGTGCCTTCATGAAGATGAAGGGCGCGGATCCGATCGACGCGTACCGCGACATGTGGCAGTCGACGTTCCAGAGCTCGGACTCGATCGAGCAGATCCTCGTGAAGGCCGTGCCGCTGGTCTTCGCGGCGCTCGCGGTCACAGTCCCTGCACGTGCCGGGTTGGTGAACGTCGGCGGCGAAGGCCAGCTGATCATGGGCGGCGTCGGCGCCGCCGCGGTGGTGCAGTGGTTCGGCACCGGCATGCCGATCGGTGTCGCACTCCCGCTGATGGCCGTCGGCGGCATGATCGGCGGCGCACTGTTCGCCGGCATCGCAGCGCTGCTCCGGATGCGCTTCGAGATCAACGAAGCCGTCAGCACACTGCTCCTGAACTACGTCGCCCTCGACGTGATGCTCTTCTTGATCTACGACGCGTGGAAGGACCCGAACGGCTCGGGCCAGCCCGCGACTGCGCCACTGCCGACCAACGAGCAGCTCCCCCTCATCGGCAACACGTCGGTGCATCTCGGCCTGGTGCTGGCGGTCGCGGCGACTGCACTCGTGTGGTTCGCGCTGACGCGCACGTCATGGGGCTTCAAGCTCTCGGTGGTCGGCGGCAACCCCGAGGCAGCGCGTCAGGCGGGACTCAAGGTCGGGCTCCTGCTCCTGAGCGCGATGCTCGTCGGCGGTGCGCTCGCCGGCATGGGTGGGTTCGCGCAGCTGACGGGCGTCGAGTACAAGCTCCGCCCCGGCTTCCTCCTCACCTATGGCTACATCGGGTTCCTTGCAAGCTGGCTCGCGCGCCACCACCCGGTCCGCGTCGCGCTCGCCGCCACCCTCCTCGCCGCGATCGCGGTCGGCGGCGACAGCCTCCAACTCGATTCCGCGCTCCCCGCAGCGTCGGTGAACGTCCTCATGGCCCTCGTGCTGCTCGGCGTCTTCGGATGGAGCACCCGACGAAAGGCGGTGGCAGCGTGAACCTCGCGTTGGAGCTCATGGCCGGCGGTGTGCGGGGCGGCACCTCGATCCTCTACGCGGGTCTCGGTGAAACCGTGTCGGAGCGGGCCGGCGTGGTGAACCTCGGGATCGAGGGCAGCATGCTCACCGGCGCACTCGCGGCGTACGCCGCCAACGCGGCGACGGGCAACCCCTGGGTCGGCGCGGCCGCCGGCGCCGCTGCCGGCGGCGCGCTCTCGCTCGTGCACGCGTACTTCGTGTTGAACCGCAAGGCGAACCAGCTCGCCACGGGTCTCGTCGTGTTGTTCCTCGCGCTGGGCATCACGTCGCTGTTCGGGGCCGCGTACGTCGACGAGATCATCACGCCGTTCAAGGCGTGGAACGTGCCCCTGCTCTCCGACATCCCGTGGATCGGCGAGATCTTCTTCCAGGCCGACCCCCTCACCTATCTCTCGTTCTTCCTCGTCCCGGCGATCTGGTGGCTGCTGTTCCGGAGTCGGTGGGGCCTGCTCGTACGCGGCGCCGGTGAGCGCACCGAGGTGCTGCGAACGTACGGACACCACCCACAGCTCGTGCAGTACTTCGCGGTCGTCGTCGGAGGGCTGCTTGCCGGTATGGGCGGTGCGCAGCTGTCGACCGCGTATGCGAACGCGTGGTTCGAGAACATGGTCCAGGGCCGCGGCTTCATCGCCGTGGCGGTCGTGATCTTCGCCGCCCGACAGCCGTTCAAGGTGATGGCCGGTTCATATCTGTTCGGCGCCGCGCTCGCGCTGTCGCCCGCGCTCCAGGCACGCGGCGTGACCATCAACCAGTTCGCGCTGAACGCGGTCCCCTACGTCGCGACCCTTGTGGTGCTGATGCTGCTCGCCCGACGTGGCAGCTCGGAGGCGCCGGAAGGTCTGAAGAAGGTGTTCGAGATGGCGCCGAGCGGCT
>JBEVIU010000133.1:0-15217 GCA_040510575.1 Acidimicrobiia bacterium
GCCGACGTCGAGCAGCTCCTGGGATTGCTCGACCGGCTCGTCGACTCCGGCAAGTCGGTGATCGTCATCGAGCACCACCAGGCGGTCATGGCGCACGCCGACTGGATCATCGATCTCGGCCCCGGCGCCGGTCACGACGGCGGCCGGATCGTCTTCGAGGGGACACCCTCCGACCTCGTGGCCAGACGCTCCACGCTCACCGGCGAGCATCTCGCGGCGTACGTCGGCAACTGACCGAGGCGCAGCGACGCTCTACGGTACGCGCCATGACCGATCTGGCCGTCGCCGACGCCACCGAGCAGGCCGCCCTCGTGCGATCAGGCGCCGCCAGCGCGCTCGAGCTCGTCGACGCGGCGATCGAACGCGCCGAGCAGCGCAACCCTGCCCTCAACGCCATCATCCACGAGCGCTACGAACGCGCCCGATCCGAGGCGCGCGACGAAATTCGCGCGCCGGACGGTCCGCTGCGGGGCGTGCCGATCGTCGTGAAGGATCTCGACGGCCCCCTCGCCGACGAGCCCTATCACCTCGGCAACCGGCTGCTGCGCGCGCTGGGCCACGTCGCCGACCACGACTCGTGGCTCAACGCACGACTTCGAGGTGCAGGGTGCGTGGTGATCGGCAAGACCAACGCGCCGGAGCTCGGCCTGCTCCCGACCACGGAGCCGACCGCGTACGGCCCGACGCGCAACCCGTGGGACCCGGCCCGATCGCCCGGCGGATCCAGCGGCGGCACCGCGGCCGCGGTCGCGTCGGGCATCGTTCCCCTCGGTCACGCGGGTGACGGTGGCGGCTCCATCCGCATCCCCGCGAGCATGTGCAACCTCTTCGGCCTGAAGCCCACGCGCGGCAGGGTGTCGCTCGGTCCCGACGACGGCCAGGTCTGGGACGGGCTCGTCGTGCGTCACGTGCTCACCCGGTCGGTCCGCGACAGCGCCGCCGTCCTCGACGTGATCGCCGGGCCGATGCCAGGTGACCCGTACAGCGCGGCTCCGCCTGCGGGGTCGTTCCTCGACGCGCTGGGTGCGCCGATCGGTCGGCTGCGGATCGGGATCCGCACCCACGCGCCGGCAGCGGCCAGCGCCGTCGACCCCGCGTGCATCGCCGCCGCCGAGGCCACGGCGCGGATGCTCGAGGAGCTCGGTCACGTCGTGGAGCCGGCGTGGCCCGCGGCGCTCGACGAAGGTGACCTGCTCTCGACCTATCTCGTGATTGCGGCGACCGCAGTGGCACACGACCTGGCACGGATCTCCGCGATCGCCGGGCGCGCCGTGGAGGCAGGCGACGTCGAGGCGCTCACGTGGTCGTACGCCGAGATGGCCGCTGCGTTCAGCGCCGCCGACCACGCTGCGGCGCTCGACACCGCCCATGCGTGGTCACGCCGAGTGGCGGATTGGTGGTCACCGGCCGACGGGGGCAGCGGGTTCGACCTGCTCGTCACGCCCACGCTGGCCGCGCTGGCGCCGTTGCTCGGCACCGTCGACGGCGATCACCCCGATCCGGGCGCGACCCTCGCCGCCGCGACCCCGTTCGCCGCCTTCACCTTGCCCTTCAACATCACTGGACAGCCGGCGATGTCGCTGCCGCTGGCGATGGCCGACGGCCTGCCGGTCGGCACCCAGGTCGTCGCGCCGACGGGCGGCGAGCCCCTGTTGCTGGCGCTCGCGTCTCAGCTGGAAGACGCCCATCCCTGGATCGGTCGCCGCCCTCCCTGGTAGCCACTGTCACTCTACGTGACAGGCCTACCACGCAGAGAGTAGTGTCCACTCCGGCATGGTGCAGGAGGCAGGACTGCGGGGCCGGGAGCGGGGCGCCGAGCGCGGCGCGCTCCCAGGCAGCGTCAGCTGGTGGTTCCTCGCGGTCGCGCTCGGCGCGACGGCCCTGTCGCTCCTGAGCGGGTCAGAGCAGTTCACCTCGTTCCTGCTCGACGCCATCGCGGTGGCCGCCGGATGCGGCGCCGTCTTCGGCATCATGCGGAACCAGCCGGCCCGGCTCTGGCCCTGGCGCCTCGTCGCGATCGCGATCGTGCTCTCGGCGGCGGGCGACGTCGTCTACGACGTGGCGGTCCGTGGCTTCGGAGCCGAGAGCGGCTATCCGTTCGCCGACCTCTTCTACCTGCCCGCCTACCCATGTCTCGCAGTCGCGCTCTGGCAGCTGTCGGGGCCGCGTCGTCGCGACACGTTCGCGGACAGCGCCATCGTCACCCTCGCGGTCAGCGCGGTGATCTGGCAGTGGGTGATCACGCCCATGCTCGAGACGGCCGGCGCCACGACGCTGGAGCACCTGGTTGCCGTCACGTACCCGATCATGGACGTCGTCCTCGTGGTCGCGATCGTGCACGCGGTCTTCACGCTGCCTCGCCTGATCACGTCGGCCCGGTTCCTCTTCGCGGGCCTCACGGTGATGCTCGTCGCCGACACGGTCTTCGCGCGGCTCGTGGCCGACAGCACCTACGTCGACGGCGGCACGCTCGATGCACTGTGGCCGATCGCGTACTCGTTGCTCGCGGCCGCGATCCTCCACCCGTCGATGCGCGCCTTCGGCGAGGAGCGTGATCCAGGGTTGGTCCGCGCCGGCCGCGCCCGCATCGTGGTGCTCGCCGCCGCGTTGTTCTGCGTCCCGGCGATCGTGGTCATCGACGGCGCCACCAGCGACGAGGCGGTCGCGCTCACTGCGATCGTCGCTGCGACCGCGGCGCTCGTGGGCTGGCGGATCACCCGACTCATCACCGAGACCAACCAGGCGCGCGAGGAGATCGGCGAGAGCGAGGCACGGTTCCGCGCCCTCGTCCAACACTCGAGCGACGCCGTCGCGGTGATCGACCGCACCGGCATCATCACGTTCGCGACGCCGGCGATCGACACGATCCTCGGCCGTTCGCCCGACGACATGGTCGGGCGCGTCGCGACCGAGCTGCTTCACCCGAACGACATCACCAGAGCGATGGAGGCACTCGAGAGCCTGCGGTCGCGACCGTTCGCATCCGTGCGCCAGGAGTTGCGAGTGCGCCACAGCGACGGATCATGGCGCTGGCTCGACGCAACGTTCACGAACCAGCTCGCGGAGCCTGCGATCCTCGGGATCGTGAGCAACCTCCGCGACATCACCGACCGCAAGCTGCTCGAGCGGGCAGGAAGCGGCGAGACGCGGGTGCTGGAGCTCGTGCTCGGCGGCGCGCCGGTGGCCGAGACGTTGGAGGTCCTGCTCGGTACCGTGGAAGCGTTCGTCGGCGATGCCGCGGCGGTCGTCCGCCTCGTCGATCCCGACACGGGAGCGCTCCTGAGTGTGGCCGCGCCGACGGTGCCGCTCTCCTATGTCCGCGAGGTCGACGAGAAGTCGGCGTGGGCGCTCGAGCACGGGGTCGATCCTCTCGGCGCACTCACCGAGCCGCTCCTCCTCAGTGATCTCGCCAGCGACGACCGGTATCCCGGTCTCCCGGCGCGGGCACACGCGCACGGACTGCGTTCGTTCTGGGCACTGCCGATTCGCGGGCAGGCCGACAACGCGCGCGGCTACCTCGGCGTCTACACGCGGATGCCGCGTTCTCCCAACATCGCAGAGCTCAACGTGCTGGAACGGGCCCGCGACCTGGTCGCGATCGCGCTCGACCGTGCCGCGCACACCGAGCAACTCGGCTTCCTCGCTCTCCACGACACCCTCACCACGCTGCCGAACCGCGCGCTCGGCGTGGAACGTCTCGACACTGCCCTCCAGTCGCTCCCCGACAGCGGTCCGCTCGTCGCCGCGCTGTTCATCGACCTCGATCGGTTCAAGGTCGTGAACGACGGTCTCGGCCACGACGCCGGCGACGAGTTGCTCGTGGCCGTCGGCCGTCGGCTCGCGGGTGCGGTGCGGCGCGAGGACACGGTCGCACGGTTCGGCGGCGACGAATTCGTCGTGATCTGCGAGCAGCTGCGCGACGAGGCGCACGTGATCGAGCTCGCCCAGCGGGCGCTCGACTCGCTGTCGCATCCGTTCGCGCTGGACCGCGCCGAGGTGATGGTCACGGCGAGCATCGGCATCGCGCTCACCCATCGGGCGACCGACCGCGCGTCCGATCTCCTCCGCGACGCCGACGCGGCGATGTACCGGGCCAAGAGCCGAGGCGGCGGCCGGTTCGAGCTCTTCGACCACGCGATGCACACGCAGGCGGTCACCCGCCTGCTCACGGAACGCGCGCTCCGCCAGTCCCTCGATCGCGACGAGCTGCGCGTGCTGTTCCAGCCACAGTTCGATCTCGCCACCAACGAGCGCGTCGCCGTCGAAGCGCTCCTGCGCTGGGATCACCCTGTGCGCGGCGTGATCTCGCCCGACGGTTTCCTGGCCGTCGCCGAGGAGACCGGCCTCATCGTGCCGATCGGCGAGTGGGTCTTGGACGACGTCTGCGACCGGCTGCAGCTCGCGACGCTCGAGTCGTCCGACGCACCGACCCTGCCGATGTCCGTGAACGTGTCGGCGCGCCAACTCCTGCAGGTGGGCTTCGCCGACCGGGTGCGCCGCGCGCTGCTCGCACGCGACCTCGACCCGCAGCTCTTGTGCCTGGAGGTCGCGGAGCGCGTGCTGCTCGACGATCACGACTCGATCCGCGACACGCTGCACGCCCTGAAGAACTCGGGTTTGCGACTCGCCATCGACGACTTCGGCACCGGCGGCTCGTCGCTCACCTACCTCCGCCGCTACCCGTTCGACGAGCTGAAGATCGACGGCACCTTCGTGGCCGGGCTCGGTCAGAGCCCAGCCGACGATGCGATCGTCGCGGCCACGATCGACATGGCCCACGCGCTCGGCATGACGGTGGCGGCCGAAGGCATCGAGACGGAGGCACAGCGAACGCGGCTCGTCGAGCTGGGCTGCGAACGCGGGCAGGGGTACCACCTCGGCGCACCCGCCGCACTCGACGAGCGCCACCTCCGCCTGGTGCGCAGACGACCCGCGTGAACCCGGGTGATTCAGCACGCGCCGCGCGCCATACTGGGTGCGAACACCGAGCTCGCTGACGGTCGGAGGAGTGGGTCGATGGGTCTGATGGACAAGGTCAAGGAGACCGCGCAGAAGGGCGCCGACGCGGCCAAGGGCGCGGTGAACGCGGGCCAGGAAAAGCTCGACGACATGAAGCTCGACAAGCAGGTCAAGGAGCTCAAGGAAGAGCTCGGTGGGCTCGTCTACGCGCAGAAGACGGGGAACCCGGCCGACGACGTCGACGCCGAGATCGCACGCCTCGTCGGCGCGATCAAGGATGTGGAGAAGCAGATCGCCGAGGGGTGAGGCCGTACGGGCCGTCCGCGGACGCCATCTGCACCGACGTCCGCGCGAGAAGCCGATAGGCCACCACGGAGTACACGACCGCGACCACGCTCAGCGCAGCAACGCCTTCGGCGACGTCGATCCACGGCACCAGCCAGCAGACCACCCCGGTGGCAACGACCCCGGCAGTCGTGCCGATCCGCAGCAGGAACATCGGGCGACCCGGTGTTCGACGGGTGCACAACCCGAGGAACGCGAGGGCGAAGAACACCGCGGCGAGGGTCGCGGTGATCTCGAGGATGTCAGCCGCCGGCACGTGGTCGAGGGGATCGGTCTTCACGAGCTGCGAGACGCCGATCGCGGTCCCCGCGATCGCGAGTTGCAACACGAGGTGGAGCCCCACCCACGGTGAACGACGGCGAGGCGCGATCCCTGCGTGCGGCACGTCCTCGAAGTAGCTCGTCCAGATCGTGAACGTCAACACGAACTGGAACGCGAGCGCAATGATGTCGATCTCGTCGACGCGTGCGTCGCTCACCGCGATCGCGACCTTCACGAACGCTTCACCACACACGATGATCGTGAATGCGCCGAAGCGTTCGAGCAAGTGGTGCTCGTCGATCGCAGTCTCGCTGCGGCGCTCGTTCGCCGGGCCGAGCGTGGCGAGCACGGTGACCAGCGCGCCGACCACCCAGAACGCGTACCGACCCGGATCGGGTACGAACGCTGCGGCGACGAACAGGGCGGCGCCGAGCACCCCGAGCAGCGCGTGACGACGAGCCTCGGAGCTCGGCTCGACGTGAATGACCCGCCAGTACATGACCGCGACCGACCCGACCAGCAGCCCGTACGCGACGGAGAGCGCCTGGGCATCGCGCACGACGCCGGCGTGCCCTTCCATCGCGACGACCGTGACCAGGAACATCTGCCCGAGCACGAGCAGCTGCTGTGGCACGTCGTCGACCCGATGCCGGTCGACGAACAACGTGGTCGCGAGCCAAACCCACCAGAGCGACACGAAGACCGCCACGACGAGGGCGATCTTCCCCGCGTCGTGCAGGTGCGACACCGCCGAGCTCAGCACGAGGATCGCGGCGACGAAGACGAGGTCGTAGAAGAGCTCGAGCCAACCGATCATCTGCCCGCGTGCGGGCAGGTGGGCCGGCGAGGGCGAGGCAGGCGTCATCGGCGGCCGCACGGTAGCGGATCGCCGGCGCGTGAAGGCGGACCGCTACAAGGTGGCGAGCGCCGGCGCGGCAGCGAGGAGGTCGTCCGCGAGCGACGCGTCGCCGAGCACCTCGACGGTGATGTCGGCCGCGGCGAGTCGATCGCCGACCAGGCGACACCAGTCGATCGCGTCGGCAATCACCGTCACGTCGACCTCCGAGCCCGCGCCGTCGCCCAGTCCGTCGCCCAGTCCGTCGCGCAGTCCGTCAGCGGGAGCATCGCTCATGGCGACCAGCCATTCGCCACCGCCCGCGCCGGTGAGCACGAGGCGCGCGGTGCGGGCCTGACGTTGGCGACCGACGATCGCGAGGGAGAGCCCGAGCCCGCGTCCCGCGAGGTCGGTCATGAGCGCAAGGTGCTGGGGCTCGGGCGCCTGCGCAGGGAGGCCGCCCACCCGGCGCAGGTCTTCGGCGTGGACCCACATCTCGAACGCACGCACCACCAGGGCATCGTGTCGCGAGAGCTCGATACCCCGCCACACGGTCGTCTCGTCGCGTTGCTCCATCGCCCAGCGACGGTTCGCGTCCACCGCGGCACGCCACGCGGCAACCGCATCGTCGGTCGAGCGGCCTTCGAACTCGGTCAGCATCGCGTCGGTGCGCGCTTCGATGTCGATCTCGCGCACCTGCGGGATCGTCGGGTCGCCGACGAGTTGCGCAAGGAGGCTCTCCTGGGCGGCGACGTGCACGACGAGATCACGGCCGACCAGTCCGTTCGTGGTGATCTCGCGCAACGCGCCGGGTGGCAGCGCATCGAGTGCCTCGGCGAAGTGTTCCGCTTCGCTGAGGTAGAGATCCACGACGGGGTCCATCGGCACGGCACGTCGGGTGGCGGCCGCCGCCAGCGTCGTCGATCGCAGGCGATCGGGCGCACGTGCCGCGTGCGCGGCGGCGATCCAGGCGGCCGCGCGCGCGAGCTGGTCGGCGTCGGCAGCGAGGTCGGGGCGCCGGGCCAGCACCGCGTCGATCGCCGCGACCTCGTCGGGCTCGCACGCATCGAGCGCGTACGCACCGAGCAGGGCCTCGACCTCGGCATCGGAGAGCTCAGGGGTGGGGCTCACCACATGTCTCCTTCCGCTTCCAACGCCACAGCGATCTTTCGCAGCCCGAGCCGCAGACGTGACTTGGCCGTTCCTTCCGGGATCCCGAGCACGTCGGCCACTTCGCGGTAGGTCTTCCCCCCGAAATAGGCCAACTCGATCGCGTCCCGTTGGTCGGAGGGAAGCACCGCGAGCGCGGCGCGAACTCGTTCGGCGGTGACGAGCGCGGCGGCCATCTCACCGACATCGGGAACGGCTGGGAGGCGTGCCGCGTCGCGCTCGTTGCGACGGCGCCGGGCTTCTTCGCGCCGGACGTAATCAACCGATCGACGGTGGGCGAGCGTGCCGAGCCACGTGCGGAGTGAACCGCGTGCCGGATCGAACGCGGCCGGCCGCTCCCAGAGCCACACGAACACGTCCTGGCTCACGTCTTCGGCCGCGCGGGCGTCGCCGATCACGCGGAATGCGAGCCCGTAGACCAGCGAGGAGAACTGGTCGTACACCTCACCGAGCGCGGCGTCGTCGCCCGCGATCAGTCGTTCCCGAACGTCGAGCTCCCAAGCGCTCAGCGGTCGCGAGCCGCGTGGTGACGGCGGTTCGACCGGGGAACGGAGCTGCGCGTCCATCGCAGCGTCATTCGATGCCGAGTGCTCTCCCGGATCACCCATCGCGGGCGACCACCGCCAGCAGCAGGTGGGTTCAGCCGGTGAAGGCCGGTGCGACGATGACCTCTTCGGCCGGCTTGACCTCTGCAGGCACGAAGGTGTTGGTCACCGTGATCACGCCTTCTGCGTCGACCACGTCGTTGAAGGACACGGTCGGAGTCGTCGGTCCGGCGCACGTGGCCAGCGTCGGGTGCGTGGTGGTCATCTCGCACGCGTACGCAACCGTCTTGGCGCCGCCGGTGCCCGTCTCGTTCGCGGTGCACGTGAGGCCCGACGGGATGACGAACTCGTTCTGCGACGTCGCGGTGCCGTGCTCGTCGAACGTGATCTCGATCGGCTCCAGGCCCATCGCACCGATGTCGCTCAGGCTGGTGCAGGTGAACTCCACCGTGAAGACCGTGCCGGCGGGCACCGGGCCCACCACTTCCTTCTCGATGGTGACCGGGTTGCCGGAGAACTTCCCGGCCCCGGCCGGGGCGCCCAGGATGCCGAGCGCGGCGGTCGCCACGGCGACGATCGAGACGATTCTGAGACTGGTCTTCATCGTGGGGGGCCCTCCCGAGCGCGATCTGTTGGCGAGACTGTACGTGGTGTCACGCGGTCGACCTCGCTTCGAGCACCTACAGCGACGAACCGTCGTCGGTTCGGACCGACGGACGAAAGCGTGAGAGCACGATCAGGGAGCCCAACACGGCATACACGAGCAGGCCGGGGCCGACCTCTGGTCCCCACCAGTTCGACAGGTCGACGCCCCACCAGATCGCGGCCGCCGCCACCCAGACCGGGCAGATCAGACGGACCGTGAGCCCCGCGCTCCGTGTGACGAGGGCGAGCACCCCGCCCACGACCGCGCCCAGCACGAAGAACGGTGGGAACACGGTCGCGAACGACCCACCCGCGCTCGCGACCCCACGGCCACCACGGAACCGCGTCCACACCGGCCACACGTGGCCGGCGATCGCGGCCGTCGCAGCCGCGTACGCCGCGGCGTCGCCGATCAGGAGTCCGACTCCGCCTGCCAACGCGCCCTTGAGCGCGTCCAGCACGATCACCACCACGCCCCAACGCCGACCCAGGACGCGCATCGAGTTGAGCCCGCCGGGATTGCCGCTGCCGGTCTCGCGGATGTTCACACGCCCACGGGTGGCCAGCCGAGTGATCAGGTCAGCCGACGGGAAGGTGCCGATCAGGTAGCCGATCGCCACTCCCGCCAGGGTCTCACCGGCTTCGGACACGCGGGGAGGCTACGGGACTATCCGCCCGAGACCTCACGGGGGCTGGCCTTGCCGGCGCCGATCCACGGCATCATCGAGCGCAGTCGTTCCCCCACCTCTTCGATGGGGTGCTCGGCCGCCTGGCGACGCAGCGCGTTGAACACCGGCCGCCCAGCCTGGTTCTCGAGGATCCATTCCTGCGCGAACTTGCCGCTCTGGATCTCTCCGAGGATCTTCTGCATCTCCGCACGCGTCTCGTCGGTGACGATGCGCGGGCCGCGCGTCATGTCGCCGTACTCCGCGGTGTCGGAGATCGAGTAGCGCATGTTGGTGATGCCACCCTCGTAGATGAGGTCGACGATGAGCTTCACCTCGTGCAGCGTCTCGAAGTACGCCGACTCGGGCTGATAGCCGGCGTTGACCAGCGTGTCGAAGCTGGCCTTGATCAGCTCCACCAGACCACCGCACAGCACCACCTGCTCGCCGAAGAGGTCGGTCTCGGTCTCTTCTTCGAAGGTGGTGTCGAGGACACCGGCGCGCGTCGCGCCGATGGCCCGCGCGTACGCGAGCGCCGTCTGCTTCGCCTTGCCCGACTCGTCGGCCGACACCGCAACCAGTGCGGGGACACCGCCGCCTTCCTCGAAGGTGCGGCGCACGAGGTGACCAGGCCCCTTCGGCGCGATCATCCACACGTCGACGCCCTTCGGCGGGCGGATCTGGCCGAAGTGGATGTTGAACCCGTGCGCGAACGCGAGCGAGTCACGCTCGTCGAGGTTCGGCTCGATGTCCTCCTTGTACACGTGCGCCTGCTCGGTGTCGGGAAGCAACACCATGATCACGTCGGCTTCCTTCACCGCCTCGGCGGTGGTGAGCACGCGCAGGCCTGCCTCCTCCGCCTTCGCCCACGACGATGATCCTTCACGGAGGCCGACGCGCACGTCGACACCCGAGTCGGCGAGGTTGCGCGCATGCGCGTGTCCCTGGGAGCCGTAACCGAGTACCGCGACCTTGCGGTCCTCGAGCAACGCTAGGTCGGCGTCGGCGTCGTAGTAGATGCTTGCAGGCATGGTCTGATCCTTCACGTTCGTCCCGGGCACGTTGTTCCCGGGCGTTCTGGGTGATCGAATGATGTCAGGCCCCGCCGGACTTGACCGAACGGAGCTTGGCGGGTCGACGGGCGAGCAGCGGGAGGGCGATCCGGCCCGTGCGCTGCAGCTCGATGATGCCGAAGGGCTGGAGCAGGTCGGTCATCGCGTCGAGCTTCTGCGGCGCGCCGGCCACCTGGATGGTGAGCGCGTCATAGCCGACGTCGTCGATGCGAGCTTGGAAGATCGACGCCAGCTCGGTGATCTGCGAGCGCAGCTCCGGCGTCGCCTTGACCGTCACGAGCATGAGCTCGCGCTCGACCGCCTCGTCGGAGTGGAGCTCGGCGATCTTGAGCACGGGGATCAGCTTGTTGAGCTGCTTCGTGATCTGCTCGAGCGGCGCGGAGTCGGCGTCGACCACGATCGTCATCCGACTGAACCGCTCGTCCTCGGTCGGGCTGACCGCGAGCGACACGATGTTGAAGCCTCGCCGCGCGAACAACCCGGCGACGCGACTGAGCACACCGAACTTGTTCTCGACCAGCACGCTGAGGATGTGGTGTTGTGCAGGCATCGCTACCGGGCTCCGTGCGTGTCGTGGGCGGGATCGAGGATCACGTCGTCGTTCGACGTGCCGGACGCGACCATCGGGTACACCTTCTCCCGGTAGTCGGTGCGGAAGTCGATCACCACTGGGCGGTCGTCGATCTCGTTGGCCTTCTCGATCGTCGTGACGACGTCGTCGGGGTTGTCGACCCGGAAGCCGACGCATCCCATCGCCTCGGCCCACTTCACGTAGTCGGGGAGGTCGGGCGAGAGGTACACCTCGCTGTAGCGCTCCTCGTAGAAGAGCTCCTGCCACTGACGGACCATCCCGAGGTACGCGTTGTTCAGGATCGCGATCTTCACCGGGATGCGCTCCGAGCTCGCGGTGACGAGCTCCTGCGCGGTCATCTGGAAGCACCCGTCGCCGTCGACGGCCCACACCATCCGCTCGGGCTTGCCGACCTTGGCCCCGATCGCCGCCGGCACCGCGAACCCCATCGTGCCGAGGCCCCCCGAGTTCACGAACGTGTACGGGTGGTTGAACTTCCAGCGCTGCGCCGTCCACATCTGGTGCTGGCCGACACCCGACGCGACGATCGTGTCGTCGGGCGTGTGGTCGCGCAACATGTCGACCACGAACTGCGGCTTCAGCGGACCGTCCTCGTACTGCTCGTAGGTCAGCGGGTACGTGTGCTGCCACTCCTTGAGCTGGCGGTGCCAGTCGTCGAGCGACGGCCAGTCGCGCTTGTTCTGGTCGGCCTTGACCGCCTTCACCAGCTCCTCGATCACCAGGCGGCAGTCGCCCACGATCGGCACGTCGGGCCGGCGGACCTTGCCGAGCTCGGCAGGATCGATGTCGACGGGGATGATCTTGGCGCCCGGTGCGAACGCAGCGACCTTGCCGGTCACGCGGTCGTCGAAGCGGGAGCCGAGCGCGATCAGCAGGTCCGACTGCTGCATCGAGGTGATCGCGGTGTAGTTGCCGTGCATGCCTGGCAGTCCGAGGCACAGCTCGTGGTCGTCGGGGAACGCGCCCCGCGCCATCAGCGTGGTGACCACGGGGATGCCGGTGGCGTCGACCAGCGCCCGCAGCGCTTCGGCGGCGCGGGCCTTCAGGATCCCGCCACCTGCGTAGATCACGGGGCGCTTCGCCTCCCCCATGAGCCGCGCCGCGTCCTTGATCTGCTTGGCGTGCCCCTTCGTGTTCGGCTTGTAGCCCGGGAGATCGACGCCGTCGGGCCAATTCCACGTCATCATCTGGTTCGAGACGTCCTTCGGCATGTCGATGAGCACCGGGCCGGGCCGTCCCGTCGTCGCCACGTGGAACGCCTCGCGGACCACACGCGGCACCTCCGACGCGTCCGTGATGAGCCAGTTGTGCTTCGTGACCGGCATCGTGATGCCCACGGTGTCGCACTCCTGGAACGCGTCGGTGCCGATCACCGCGTAGGGCACCTGCCCGGTGATCACGACGAGCGGGATGCTGTCCATGTACGCGTCGGCGAGCGGCGTGACGATGTTGGTGGCCGCGGGACCGCTGGTGACCATGGCCACGCCCGGTCGACCGGTCGCGTGGGCGTAGCCCTCGGCCATGTGGCCCGCGCCCTGCTCGTGGCGCACGAGGATGTGGCGGATCGAGGAGTCGATCAGCGGGTCGTAGACCGGGAGGATGGCACCGCCGGGGAGGCCGAACATGACCTCCGTGCCTTCCATCTCGAGGCTCTTGATGAGGGCCTGGGCGCCGGTGAGTTGCATCGTGGAGACCGCTTTCCTGGTGGTGGTGTCGTCGGGGCCGTGTCGTGGAGGGTGCTGTTTCCGGGCACAAAAAACCCCCCGCCATGGCGAGGGGTGAGCGCAGGCGCGAGAGGGCGACGGCGCTACGTGGGTACTACGAGGAGGTCGAAGGCGATTCGCATGACTTCCCATTGTGCCTGATCAGGCACCCGGGAGCAAGTCATTCCGCGATCAGCGCTGGTGGACAGGGCAGGAGTAGGTCGTGCGGCCGCCCACCGTGCGGCGCAGCAACGGGGCTCCGTCCTTCGGGCAGTGCGCACCGCGCTCGCGCTGCGACGTGAAATCGCCGGTGTGCGAACCACCCCGCCGCCCGAGGATCCGCAACGTGGCGCGGATGGCACGGTGAAGTCGGCGTGTCTCGTCCGCGTCGAGACCTGCCGCGGTGCGGGCCGGATCGATGCCGGCGCGCCAGAGCGCCTCGTCGCACAGCAGGTTGCCGAGCCCGGCGATCCGCGACTGGTCCATCAGCATCGCCTTGACCGGCGCCCGGCTCTTCGCGGTCATCGCGCGCAGCTCGGGCAGTGTGAGCGCGAACGCGTCAGGTCCGAGTCGGTCCTCGTCGGGGTCGAGCTCTACCGCACCGAGGCGGCGCGGGTCGCGCAGGAACATGCTCCCGCCGTCGGCGAACGTGAGGCCGAAGCGGTGCCAGGCGCTCTCCGGCCGGTTGCTCGCGTAGAGCAACGGGTCGCCCGCGGCCTCGCCGTCGATCAGCACGCGCCCGCTCATCCCGAGGTGCAGGCCCAACACCGGACCGTCGGTGTCGATGAGCATCAGCTTGCCCCGACGGCGGGCGGCGACGAGCTGGTTCCCGGTGAGCGCGCTGCGGATCGCCGACGGCGTGAGCCCGCGCTTGAGGAACCACGCGTCGGGTGCGTGCACCTTCGCGATCGGGCGGTGCAGTGCGCGCGCCTCGATGAGCGCCCGCGCCGACTCGACTTCGAGGATCTCAGGCACGCGAGTGCACGGGCGCGCTCTTCAATCGTTCGTCATGCCTGCGCCGCGCAGTGCGGGGCTCGCGGTCGCGCGCATGCGCTTGAGCACTCGACTCGTGGCCGCGGGTGCATCCGGATGGACACCTCCGTTCGCGGCCACGGCCTCGTCCCAGCTCCGCGCGCGCTGCGCGTACGTCTCCGGGTCGTCGAGCTGGCGACAGTCGAGCCGATCGGTGTTCAGGTCGACGAGGATCGTGTCGCCGTCCTCGACCAATGCGATCGGGCCACCGAGGTACGCCTCGGGTGCGACGTGTCCGATGACGAGCCCGACCGATCCGCCGGAGAAGCGCCCGTCGGTCATCAGCGCGACCGTGATGTCCCTCGCCCGGCACAGCGCCGTGAGCCGCGACGTCGGGTCGAGCATCTCGGGCATGCCGGGCGCACCGCGGGGACCCTCGTAGCGGACGATGACGATGTCGCCGTCCGAGAACGAGTCCGGGGAGTCCTCGAGGGCTGCGATGAGCGACGGCTCGCCTTCGAAGACGCGTGCCCGACCGGTGAACCGCCCGTCGACGACGCCGCGCTCGACACCCGCGAGCTTCAGGATGGCGCCACCGTCGGGGGCGAGGTTGCCCTGCAGCAGGCGAAGGCCGCCGGTCGCCTTGAACGGGGCGCGCACCGGGTGGACGACGTCGCCGTCGGGCGCCGGTGGGTCGAGCCGCTCGACCTGCTCGGCGAGCGTCTCACCGGTGCACGTGAGCGCGGATCCATCGAGCGCACCGGCAGCGAGGAGCTCCCGGACGATGACGGCGACACCACCGATCTGCTCGACGTCGACCATCGAGTACTCGCCGAACGGTCGCATGTTCACCAGCACGGGAAGCTGCCGCGAGAGCTCGTTGAACTCCTGCTGACTCAGCACGTCGTCCCACAGGTCGAGGCCGGCGGCGCGAGCGATCTCCGGACCGTGGAGCACGACGTTGGTGGATCCGCCCATCGCCATCACCACCACGAAGGCGTTGCGCATCGCCGCGGGGGTGACGATGTCGCGAGGACGGATGCCCGCCGCGGTGATCGTGGTCAGCAGCGAGGCGAGCTCGTCGGGGAACGACGTGATGCGGCGCTCGTCATCCGACCCGGGCGCGACCATGTGCAACGGCTCCATGCCCAGGACCCCGATGAAGGTCTGCATGGTGTTGTACGTGAACATCCCACCGCAGCTGCCCTGCCCGGGACACGCGTGCAGCGCGAGGCGGGCGCGGACCGCGGGGTCCGCGTCGGCGGCGTGCTGGAACGCGGTCACGAGGTCGATGCGCTCACCGGTCACGGGATCGAGCCCGGGGTGGATCGAGCCGTCGGAGAGCATCAGCGCGGGCGCGTTGTGTTGGAGGAGGGCGGCCAGCGTGCCGACGGGCGGCTTGTCGCATGCAACGACCGCGACGATGCCTGCCATGTCGTTGGCCTCGAGGTG
>JBEVIU010000134.1:0-5654 GCA_040510575.1 Acidimicrobiia bacterium
ACGGTTGCCGACGACGACTTCTGCTACCTCACCACTCGCGGACGGGTGACGGGCGAGCCGCACGAGATCGAGATCTGGTTCGCGCTCGACGACGGCCGGCTGTTCATGCTCGCCGGCGCGGGCACCCGCTCCGACTGGGTGCGAAACCTGCAAGAGGAGCCCGCCGTCACCGTGCGCGTGCGCGACGTCACCTATGCGGCGACGGCCCGTGCCGTCACAGATCCGATCGAGGACCGATTGGCGCGCACGCTCCTCTTCGACAAGTACGAGCCCCGCAACCCGGGGCTCGCGAGCTGGCGGGAGTCGGCCCTTCCGATTGCGCTCGACCTGACGAGTCCGAGCTGACCAGACAGGTCGCGTGAACCCGGCGGCGATTGCAGGGAGTGGCGCCGTCGAGCAATCCGTTGCGCCGTCGCACCCGTAGAACACGGCAGAGATCCCCGAACGAAGCCCCCCGAAAGGAGCTGGCGCACATGGTCAAGACTCGCTGGCAAGTTCGCGCCGTCGTGGTGTCCGCCCTCGCGATCGTGGCGCTCGTCATGGCGACCGCGCCGGTCGATGCCGCGACGAAGACACCGCCGACCGTCACGATCGTGAAGGTCGACGGGCTCGGGAAGGTGCTCGCTGATGCGAACGGCATGACCCTCTACACACTGACGTCGAATGGTGCCGCTGTCCCGTGCACCGACACGTGCGCCGCGGTCTGGCCACCCCTCATGACGAGTGGCACGCCCAAGGCGCCGAAGGCCGTGAAGCGCATCGGCGTCAGCGCCGGACAGGTGACCCAGGCCGGGCTCCCGCTCTACCTCTTCGCGAACGACAAGACGAAGGGCCAGGCCATGGGCGAAGGGCTCAGCAGTTTCGGCGGCACCTGGCACGTCGTGAAGGTCAAGAGCTCGTCGACGGCGAAGCAGTCGAGCAGCTCCGGCGGCTACGGCTACTAGCGAGCCCGCTCCAGCGGATGGGGTCACGCTGCGGTCGCGCTGAGGCGGTCTGTCAGCTGGCGGGTGCGGCACCTGCCGCGGCAAGGCGACGCTTTGCCTCGTCCATCACGTCGTCGGGCAGCGGGCCTTCGAGCGCCGTCGCGATGTTGCTGCGCAGATGATCGAAGGAGCTCGTGCCGACGATCGTGGTGTCGAGCGCTGGGTGCGAGAGCGTGAACCGCAGCATGAAGGCGGTTCGGCCCATCCCCTCGGCGAGCTCGTCGAGGCGGGCGTCGTCCCAGGCGCGGCGCATGTCGTCGTTCGACACCATGTAGTAGCGGCGGCCTTCCCAGTCATCGGGCGCGCCCCGCGCCACGCCGCCACGGATCACGATGCCCATCCCGGCGTCGGATGCCCGCGTGATCACGTCTTCGTGCTCACGTTGCAGCGCCGAGTACGGGATCTGGAACGCGTCGAACACGCCCATGTCGATCTGCTCGTCGAGGGTCGGGAGCACTGCGGAGACACCCACGAAGCGCACCTTGCCCTCGTCGCGCAGCGCGAGCGCCTCCGCCAACACGCCGTCGTGCTCGAACTCGTCACGGCTCAAGCTGCGATGGAACTGCACCAGGTCGAGGTGATCCGTGCGCAGCGTGCGCAGGCTGTGCTCGACCCCCGCGCGGATGTTCTCCGGGGTGTGCACGTGCTCCGAGCCCATTGGCGCACCGGGGACACAGCCGCACTTCGAGGCGAGCACGAACTCGTCGCGACGGTGAGCGATCGACGCGCCGATGAGCTCTTCGCTGCGGCCGTAGTCGATCGACGTGTCGATGAAGTTGATCCCGGCGTCGAGCACCTCGTTGAGCAGGCGGCCGGCATCGGCGTCGCTGATCGTCGGGCCGCGCTGGTCGCCGCGCAGCTCCATGGCACCGAAGCCGAGCGTCGAGACCTCGAATCCCGTCCGGCCGAGGGTGCGTCGCGGAATGTCGGTCATCTCGTAGCTCCTTGTTCAGGTGACGACGTGTTCAGGTGACGACGTGGAACTCGATGCGATACACCATCGTGTCGTCGTCGATCGGTCCGGCGTGCGCGGCACGTGTACGCAACGACTCGAGGTCGCGCTCGCCGGCACGCTTCACGTCGGCGCGCGTCACGCTCAGGAACGGCACCAACTCGATCGAGTCGACCTCGATCAGCGCGGGTCCCATCGAGTAGCGGCCACCGACCTTGACCTTCGGACGCGTCCACAAGCGGAACGACACCGTGATGTCTCCGGCCGCGACGTCGTCGCGCAATTCGGGACTGAACTGCACCGGGCGGACGCTAGCCGTCGTAGGGCAAGCCCCGAGATGGCGTCGGTCGAGGGCACCTGCAGGGTGTGTAACGCCGACGCTGCGCCGATGACAGGGAGCGTCAGTGGGCTTCGAATCAACGCGAGGGGAGCAACACCATGGCCGGAGTGATCAAGAAGAGCTTTGGTACGCCGGACGAGCATCGGACGCCCGACAAGACCGAGGTGGAGGTCGTCGACCTCGGGTCGGTGAAGGCGGCGCGGATGACCTTGCAGCCGGGTTGGCGGTGGTCGGAGTGCATCAAGCCGGTCGTCGGGACCGAGAACTGCGAACTTCACCATGAAGGGACGGTGGCGTCCGGGCGCATGCACGTGCGACACAACGACGGCACCGAGGTCGAGATCGGTCCCGGTGACGCGTACGTGATCGAGCCCGGTCACGACGCATGGGTCGTCGGGTCCGAGGTGTTCGTCGGCTACGAGTTCGACAGCAAGGCGGCGGAGACCTTCGCCCGCTCCTGACGAACGCGACGCGTGATGCGTGACGTGCGATGTCAGTCGTAGATCGCTTCGACCGACGCGCGACCACGGGTGACGGCGACGAGGCAGGCCACTTCCTCGCCGCCGTCACCAGCGTCTGAGCTGCCGATCACCACCTGCCACAGCACGCGCCGCTGCTGTCGCGCGTTGCGCGCATCCCACCAACGCAGATCGTGCGCCCACGGCCCGGCCACCCCCACGACCGGTCCACCACCACCGGCCAGCGCCGTACACCGCAGCACGGTTGGCGCAGCCGACGCCTCACCCCGTCCCGACACGGTGACCGGCAGCCCGTCGATGTCGAGGAGCTCGGCGGGGAGGGGCGGATCGAACACGCGCGCCGGCGACGGTCCGGGCACCGCACCCGGCCATGGCGCCGACGGGTCGCGCGTCGCGAGGTCGACGGCGTCGTCGCGCGGTTCCCCCCACGGCACCCACTGCACCCGTTCGGAAGGCGTGCGCCCACCCGCCGGCACCGCGGTGACCACCGCGTCGACGCCGAGCATGCCCTGCACCCGCGCGAGCGAACGGCCGGCACGATCGGTGGCGGCGGGATCGCCGCCCCAGAACCCGAGCTGGCGCCCGACTGCGGGGATGACGTCGTCGGGCACGAGCCGCAACAGCGTGATCCCGCTGGTGACCATGTCGTCGTCGACGTCGGGAGTGCCAGTGGGAGGCATGGTCGACGGCTCACGCCCGCTGAGCCACGCCTCGAGCTGCCACCGCACGCGGGTGACCAAGGTGGCGGGAGTGAGCGCGCCGTCGTGACGCCAGCACCGCGTCATCCGCTCGCCGTGCTCGGTCTCGGCCTCCACCACGACCCGCGAGCACGAGAGGCCGAGGTCGTCGAGCCGGCCGAGCAAGCGGTCGGCGAGACCCTTCGCCGCGAACGCGGCTTCGTCGACGCGCACCGCGGGCGGGTCGAGCTCGAGCGACTCGACCAGCTCGGGGGGCACGGGCAACGGGCTCGCGCCCTGGACCCCTTCGCCTCGTGCGAGCCGGTGCGCGTAGACCCCGGGCAGGCCGAAGCGCGCCAGCACCGCGGCCTCGGGCAGCTCGGCGAACGCACCCAGGGTGCGCAGTCCGAGCCGTACGAGGAGATCGGCGAGCTCGGGCCCGCCTTCCACGTGGGTGGCGACCACACCGATCGACCAGGGCGCGAGGAACACCGACGACTCACCGGGGCCCACCACCAGCACGTCGGTCGCGCGCGCCGCGAGGCTCGCAGCAAGATGACCGTCGGCCACCCCGATGCGCGCGTCTTCCACCCCCACCTCGCGCACCACGTCGAGGACGCGACGCGCGAGTGCAGCGTCGCCCCCGAAGTAGCGCGACGGCCCGCGCGTCGGGAACGACAACCGGCCGGGCTGTTCGAGCACGAGCAGCGGCACGAACTGCTCCACCGCGCGCACCACCACCTCGAAGGCGTGCGCGTCGCTCGCGTCGTCGGCATCGATCACCGCGAGGCCCGCACAGCGCGCCTCGGCTTCGCGACGACGCAGCTCGCGCGTCACTCCTTCGCGGCGCGCTTCGATCGACGCCGCGCGCACGATCTGACCGCGCGCGCCACGCTCCACCACCGCGACCGGTGCACCGACGAGCGACGGGTCTCGTACGCGCGCGGCCACGATCGGCCAGTCAGGGCACCACAGCGCGCAGACCCGCACGCCAGCCCGGCTCCGTGCCGGAACGGCGATGTCGTCAGACCGCGCGCGCGAGCTCACCGCTGATGACGCGCGCGGCCACGCCTCGGCCCTCCACTTCGACTCGTAGCGCGCGATCCGTGAGACGGCCGTCGGCGGCAAGATCGCCCCACGCGCCACCCATGGCCCGGAAGGTGAGCGCGGCCTCCGCCGGCCACCGCGCCACTTTCTCGTGCACCACCAGCACCGTCTCGCGTTCGCGCGCTCGGGCGATCAACCGGCGCGCGTCGCCGAGGCTCACGCCCCGCGGCACCTCCGCAGCCACGAAGCTCATGCCTTCGAGCAGTGCCGCGACCACGGTGGCCCAGCGGGCGGGGGGAACCCGCCGGACCACCGCGAACTGTTCGAGCACGACACCCGCCTCCGCGGCAGCGAGCGCGCCGAGCGTGCCGTCGAGCTCGACCACTGCAGCCCACTCCCCGACCGCAGTCACCGCGGACGCCAACGTGAAAGTCACCGAGGTGGCGCCCGATCCCGCCACTCGCAACACCGTGCCGCGGGTCAGCGAGCCGCCAGGAACCAGCGCGCCCAACCCTTCACCGAGCTCGATGCTGCGCTCCCGAGCGAGCACCAGCGGCCGCGCCAACGAGCCCGCCTGCTCGAGGCGCTCACGTGCTTCATCGTCCCGCCGGGGAAGTGCGGCAAGTTGCATGGGACCATCGACCGTACACGAACGTACGTTCGCTAGTCAACTGGTGCCCGGCTAGGCCTCTGGATCTGCCTCAGCCAGATCGGCCAGCGGCCACCACTTCCGCGATGCCGCGACAGCGATGTACCCCGTCAAGACGGCCAACAGGATCGCGATCAGCGCGACCGCCTTGAAGACCGACCGCTCCTCGCCATCCGTCAAGCTCATGACCACACCCGCGATCACTGCGGTCACCACGCCGAGCACGGCGAACAACCCGAACACGACCGTCACGAGCCTCGCTGTCTTCCCCATCGCGCGGAAGTCTCGCGCGCCTCACCGGGCACCCCTGGACGATCGCGGCGGGAGCGTCCGCTTGAGGAGCACGGGACGGTCGGGCAGGCTGAACGCGTGCACGAACTCGCAGCGACGCGAAAGAGCTGAAGGTCACCAATGACGCACGGCACTGGCCCCAGAACCGGCTTCCATTCGGTGACACCGCGGATCGTGGTCGAAGACGTCACGGCGCAGGTCGCGTTTCTTCGTGACGTCTTCGACGCGCGGGGCGA
>JBEVIU010000135.1:0-24615 GCA_040510575.1 Acidimicrobiia bacterium
GGCGGGGGCGACCGACGTAGGCGGGATCGGGGCGACCGACCACGACCATCGCGTGAGGGAGCCACTCCGGGGCGAGGTCGAGGGCGTCGCGTGCGGCTTCGGGACAGAAGATCGGTGCCGCCACCCAGCACGACGCGTACCCAGCGTCGGCGGTGGCCAGCATGAGGTTCTCGACCGCCGCGCCGAGCGACAGTAGCGCCATGCCCCATTCGGCGCGTTGGCGGGTCTCGTCGGGATAGCGGTCGAGACCGTTCCACGTGAGGCAGCCGAGCACGATCGCGGGCGCGCCGGTGACCTTGCGGTGCGAGGCGTCGACGAGCTCGTCGATGCGCGCCGGCGACACGCCGTCGCCCTCGAGATCGGTGCGCCACTGCTCGCCCATGCCCTGCGCGAGGGCCTGCTTGGCATCGTCGGTGTCGACGACAACCCAGCGCCACGGTCGCGAGTGATGTGGCGCGGGTGCGGAGCAGGCCGCTTCGATCACCTGGTCGAGCACCTCGCGCGGCACGGGCTCGTCGACGAAGGCGCGGATCGAGCGCCGGGCTTCGATGAACTCGGGGACACCCACCGCGCGCTACGCGACCGCGGCGAGGGCTTCGCGCGCGAGCGCGGCGGCGATGGCGCTGTCCGTCATCAGCGTGTTCGTGACGACCGGTCGCACACCGAGTGCTGCCACTTCCGGCGCGCGCGACGCATCTTCATCGTCGATGACGAACGCGTCGCACAGGTCGCGGTATCCCGCGGCGACACCCACGCACGATGCTTCGATGCCGAGGTCGGCGAGCAGCTTGTCGGCGGGGCCCTTCACCGCGAGCCCGGCGATGAGGTTGCTCACACCGACGACACGCGGGTGCGCGGCGACCGCGTCGCGGATGCCGGGCACGGCCAGGATCGGCGCGATCGACAGGATCGGGTTCGCGGGGGCGATCACCACAGCATCGGCCTGCGCGATCGCGTCGAGCACCCCGGGCGCGGGCCGGGCGTCGGCGGCGCCGTCGAAGCGCACGCTGATCACCGGCGGCTCGCAGCGTTCGCGCACGAACCACTCCTCGAGCGCGAAGTCGACCGGCCCGGCGGGGGTCGATGCGGTGACGATGGTCGACACGACGTCGTCGGTCATGGGAAGGAGCGTGCAGTCGAGGCCCCAGGCGCGGGTGATCTCGGCCGTGACCGTCGACAACGGGGCACCCGCCTTCAACCGCTCGGTGCGGTAGATGTGCGTGGCGAAGTCGCGGTCGCCGAGGTTGAACCAGGTCGGCACGCCGTAGCGCTGGAGTGCACCGAGGGTGGCGAAGGTCTCCCCGGCGAGCCCCCAGCCGGTGTCGGGGTTGTTGGCGCCGGCGAGCGCGTAGGTGACCGAATCGAGGTCGGGGCAGACCCGCAGGCCGTGGAACCAGTCGTCGTCGCCGGTGTTCCCGAGGATGACGACATCGGTCGGCGGCACCACCTCGAGCAGCCCGGTGAGGAACCGCGCCGAGCCCACCCCCCCTGCGAGCGCCACGATCATGGGCCGCAGAGTAACCGGCGGCACCGAGATCGCACCCGGCCCGATCGGCCCGTGGCCCAGTCGGCGAAGGGGTCGGCGGTACGCTGTCGCCCCTGATGAGCACCTCGGCCGACCTCGGCGCGCCGTCGCCTGAGCCGGCCCAGGCCGACGAGGAACCCCTCGCTGGGGAGCCGGTCGGCGGCGAGCCCGTCGACGAGGAGCAGGTCGAGGAGCCGGTCGCGCCCTACCCGCCGGTCGCGGCGGTGGTGGTCACCCGCAACCCGGGCCCGTGGCTCGAAGACACCCTCCTCGGGCTCGCCGGGCAGGACTACCCCGACCTCACCGTCCTCGTCGTCGACTGCGGCTCCGACGAGGACCCCACCGCGCGCATCGCGGCCGACCTTCCTGGCGCCTTCGTGCGCCGGCTCGACGCCGACTCGGGGTTCGCCGCCGCGGCCAACGAAGCGCTGGCCTCTGTGCAGGGCGCCACCTTTCTCCTGATGTGCCACGACGACGTGGTGCTCGACCCCACTGCAGTGCGCGTGCTCGTGGAGGAGGCCTACCGCTCGAACGCGGGAATCGTCGGTCCCAAGCTCGTGAGCTCCGACGACCCGGAGATCCTCCTCGAGGTGGGCAGGGCGATCGACCGCTTCGGCGCCGCGTACACCGGCATCGAGGCCGGCGAGCTCGACCAGGAACAGCACGACGGCGTGCGCGACGTGTTCTACGTGCCGACCGCGGTGATGCTCGTGCGCGTCGACCTCTTCGGTGAGCTGGAGGGGTTCGACCCTGCGACGTTCCCAGGGTCTGAGGACCTCGACCTCTGTTGGCGGGCGCGTCTCGCTGGCGCACGCGTCCTGGTCGTGCCCGACGCGCGCGCGGCGCACCGCGAAGCTGCCGACGACCGACTGACTGGCGACCGTCCCGACGAGCTCGCGTTGGCGCGCACGCGCGTGCGCGTGCTCCTCACGTCGTACTCCCTCCCGACGTTGTTGTGGCTCGTACCGGTGGGCATCGTCGTGGGTCTGATCGAAGCGGTGGGCGACCTCGTCACCGGTCGGCCTCGCCGCGCCCGCGCCGCGATCGGTGCGTGGATCGTGAACCTCGTGCGCTTCCGCAGCTGGCGTGCATCGCGCCGCCGCGCGCAGAAGATCCGCCACGTGCACGACCGTGACCTCCGCGAGTTGCAGGTCGGGAGCACCACCCGCCTCAACCTCTTCCTGGCGCACCACGTGCGCGGCGACGATCGCCTGCAGTCGTTCAGCGAACGCGGGCGCGCCGCGGTCGATTCGATGTCCGACGGCGTGCGCACGCCCGCCGCGATCGCGTTCTTCGTGTTCCTCGTGCTCGTGCTCGTCGGGTCGCGCCAACTCGTCACGCAGGCCGTGCCGTCGATCGGCACGATGGTCGCCTGGCCGAGCGTGGGCGACCTGTTCGACTCGTTCGGCTCGGCGTGGCGCTACACCGGCCTCGGCTCGGCGTCGCCTGCGCCGGCGTTGCTCGCGCTGATGGGTGGTGCGGGCGGTGCGTTGCTCGGCGCGGTCGGGCTCGCGCGCACCTTGGTCGTGGTGCTGGCGATGCCGGTCGGCGCCTTCGCGGCCTACCGGTTGGCGTACCGGGTGATGGGAATCCGCGGCCCGGCGCTCGCCGCCGGCCTGGTGTACGGGGTGAACCCGGTGGCTCGCAACGCCATCGCCGAGGGCCGCCTCGGGCCGCTGGTCCTCTTCGCGACCTTGCCGATCCTCGTGTCGCAGCTCGTCAGCATGGCGCGCGTCACGGAGGACCTCGACACCGTCGACGACACGGCGACGACGCCGGTCACACCCCGGCGGCGCGGTCGTCTCCTGCGGTTCGCGATCCTGCTCGCGTTCACCACTGCGTGGTATCCGCTCACACCGGCGTACCTGTTCGTCGCGGTCGTCGCCGTCATCCTGGTCTCGCCGTTCACCGGCGGTGTCGGTCGCGCGGTGCGCGCGCTCGGCCTGCTGTTCGCGGGTTCGCTCGGTGCGCTCGTGCTCCTCTTCCCGTGGCCGTTGTCCTACATCGAGAGCACCCGTGAAGCCACTGCGCGGCTCTCCGCGCTCGGGCTCGTGTTCCGACCCGTGCTCGATCTCTCCGACGTGCTGCGGTTCCACACGGGTCCTGCGGGTGCCGGATGGGCGATGTGGGGGCTCTTCGTCGCGGCGGCGGTGCCGCTCTTCGTCGCCACCGGCCCGCGGCTCGCGTGGGCGACGCGCGGATGGGCGCTCGCGCTCGCGGGCTGGGCCGTGGTCTGGGTTCCCGCACGGTTCGCGCCGAACGTGTCCGTCCCCGCGCCGGAAGCCGGCCTCACACTCGCCGCGCTCGGTCTCGCGATCGCCGTCGGCATCGGCGTGTCGGTCCTCATCGACGGCATCCACACCTTCCGGTTCGGGTGGCGGCAACCGGCGGCGATCATCGGCAGCGTCGCGATCCTGCTCCCGGTGCTGGGCTTCGTCGCCGACACCGTCGACGGGCGCTGGGGCGCGCCGGAGAGCGACTGGGGTGAGTCGCTCGCCTTCACGTCGTCGTTGGCGTCGCGCGGTGAGTTCCGCATGCTCTGGGTCGGGAACCCGGAGGTGCTCCCGCTCGATCCGGTGGTGTTGCCGTCGGGCACCGCGTACTCGCTCACGCGCAACGGCCCGGGCGACTCCACCGAGCTCCTGCGCGCGCCCGAGCACGACGCCGACACGGTCGTCGACGAGTCGCTCGAGCTCACCGAGGACGGCCTCACCAACCGTCTCGGACGCCTGCTCGCGCCGGCGGGCGTTCGCTACGTGGTGATGCCCGCCAGTCAAGGGCGTGGTGGGGGAGCGCACGCGCCGGCGTCGCCGGCGGTCCGCCGCGGTCTCGCGGGTCAGCTCGATCTCGCGCGCCTCCGCTCCCTCGACGCGAACTTCGTGGTGTACGAGAACCTGGCGTGGATCCCACTCCGCGCCGTGGTCACGGGGAGCGCAGCCGACGACGTGCCCGTCGGCGACGTCGCGCCCATCCCGGCCGCGTTGAGCGCCGACGTGTCGGGCAACGCGGAGCCGGCGAACGGCACGGTCGCGCCCGGCATCGTGGTGTGGGGAGAGGCGTACGACAGCGCGTGGGGCGCTGACGCCAACGGCGACACGCTCGCGCACCAACAGACGTTCGGATGGTCGAACGGCTTCACCTTGCGTCAGCGCGGTGAGGTGTCGATCGCGTTCGACGAGCAGTGGGTGCGGTGGGCGACGCTCGCGATCTCCTTCGTCGTGTGGCTGATCGTGATCGTGTGGTGGAGGCGCACACGCGCGCCGCGCCGACCCGACCTCGTCGCGACGCGCGAACGTCGGGAGCGATCGCGTCGGCCTGATCCGCTCGCCGAGGTGCTCGCCGAGGACGCCGACTGGTGGGAGCAGGGATGAGGCGGGTCCCGCGAACACCGATTCTGATCCTCGTCGTCGGGCTGCTCGTCGCGGCGGTCGTGTTCCAACACCGAGACGAGCCCGAGGCGCCGAGTGTGGCGGGGACGGCCGCGGCGGCCGAGGATCTGGGCCTCCCGCCCGCCAACGCGCTCTCGGCATCGTGGTACTGCGCCGAGGGCACGTCCGCGGACGGAGGACGCGCGGCCGAGACGGTGATCGTCTCGAGCCTCGCCGACACCGACATCACCGCCACCGTCACCGTGATGCCCGGCGGCAAGGAGGTGCCGGTCTCACGCACCCTTCAGATCGGCGCGCACCAACAGGAGCGGCTGGCGGTGGCCGAAGTGCTCGCCACCGCCGAGCCCGGCGTGGTGGTCGAGGTGACCGGCGGGCAGGCGTCGGTCGCGCACGAGATCGCGGGCACCGACGACGTCGCCACCGAGCCCTGTGCGCGGAGCGCGAACCGCGACTGGTACTTCGCTGGCGGCACCACGGTGCGCGGCACGCAGCAGTACCTCGTGCTGTTCGACCCGTTCGGCGACGACGCGGTCGTCGACGTCTCGTTCGTCACCGACAACGGCGTGCAGGAGCCTGATCAGCTCCAGGGCCTCGTCGTGTCGCGCCGCTCCCGCGTGAGCGTCCCGGTACACGACCTCGTGCCCCGCCAACAGCTCGTCGCGATCTCCGTGCACGCACGCGCGGGTCGCGTCGTCGCCGAGCGCAGCATGCTGTTCGACGGCACCACGCCCGACGAAGCACCGACCCGCCGCGGGATCGCACTCTCGCTCGGTGCACCCTCGCCTGCCCGTGCGTGGACGCTCCCGTTCGGCAGCACCGCCGACGCCGGGTCCGCGCGCATCGGCGTCGCGAACTTTGGCACGACCGCGTCCACCGTCGAGATCGACGTGCTGCTCGACAACCAGCAGTCGCTCACCCCGGTGTCGATGTCGGTGCCCGCCCGCAGCGTGGTCTCGGTCGACGTCAGCGACCGTGTCCCACCCGGCAGTCAGTTCGCGGTGCGCGCGTTCGCGCGCACCGTGGAGGGTCACGCGGCGCCGCTCGTCGTCGAGATGCTCAGCTGGTGGCCCGAGGACTCGAACAGCACCGCAGCAGCCAGCGCGCTCGGCAGCACGCGGCCGGCGCGTCGGTGGGTGGTCGCGTATCCCGCCGTCGAGGCCGACGGCACGGTCACCGTGGTGAACCCGGGCACCGAGGCGGTCACCGCAGAGCTGCGCGTGTACCGCGCCGACGGCGGCGACCCGCTGAGCGCGCCCGCGGCCGCGATCGAACCGGGGCAGTTCGCGACCTTCTCGCTCGCGGCGCTCGGGATCGAGCGAGACCGGGTGATCATCGTGGTCGCGGACGCGGACGTGGTGGTCGGCGTCACCTACATGGGCGTCGCTGGTGTCGCGATGATGGCCGCGGTTCCCGATTTCGGGTTCGGGCTCCCGGTCTGACCGTGGTCGTCCGCCTCGCCGTCGCCGGCGTGCTCGTCGCCGCAGTCGCCGTGGCGGCGTGGTCGTTGCGCCGCCGCCCGCCCGCCGCGCCCCCGCGCGACGTGTACCCGGTGCCCCGTCAACTCGACCGCGCCGAGTTCCCGCGTCGCGACGCGCCGTGGCTGGTTGCCCTGTTCTCGTCAGCCGCCTGTGACTCGTGCGTCACGCTTCCCGCGAAGCTCGCGGTGCTCGAGTCTGACGACGTCGCGACGTGCGACATCGAAGCCGAGTCGCGGGGCGAGCTGCATCGGCGCTACCAGATCGCCGCGGTGCCCACGACCGTCGTGGCCGATGCCGACGGGGTGGTGCAGCGTGCGTTCGTGGGCGCGTTCAGCGCCACCGACCTCTGGGCTGCGCTGGCCGAGCTGCGCGATCCGGGCAGCACGCCCGAGCCGGGACTGGGCGAGCTCGACTGACGCGTCGCTGCATCACCCTCGCGCCAACAGGTAGAGCTGGGGGACCAGCCACGCGCCGACGGCGCGGGTGCCGAGCATGCTGAGGTGCACGCCGTCCTCCGCGCGCATGTCGACGCCATCCTTGGTCTGCGTGAACTCGCCGCCTGGACACAAGAAGGCGTTGAGGTCGAGCACCGCCGTCGAGTCCGAGTGGCGGCGCGCCGCGGCACGGTAGAGCTCGTTGAGGTGCGCGATGCGGTCGCGCTGATTCTCCGGTGGCTCGGGTCCGTTCACGCGCTCGTGGCGGTTGTTGCACGGGGCGCTGAGGATCGCCACGTGTCGCCCATCCGCCGCGAGCTCGGTGAGAGTTCGATCGATCTCGTCCGAGAACCACGCGTCGAAGTCGCTGGTGCCGAACGTCAACGAAGTGCCGTCGTCGAGCTGACGGTCGTAGGTGTCCCAGACCCCCGACAACACGACGACCACCTCGGGTTGGACCTCGGCGAGCCACGAGGCTCGCGTCGAGTGCCGCTCGTCGCAGGCGGGAGGGCGCACCGCCGAGCCGTCGACGATCGCGTCGCCCTCGAACAAGGGACATCCCAGCGCGGTGTGCTCCGCGACCGCGACGCCGGTCGGGCCGAGGTTCACATTGAAACCGAGGAAGAGCTCCAGCGCGACAGAGTCGCCCAGCACGCCGATCCGCAACGGGCCGGGATCTACCGCCAGCGGATCCGTCGCGGGCTCGTCCTGCGGTGTCGTTGCCGGCGCACGAATGCCGTGCGTGCTCGCGGCCGCCTCCGCGAGCGAAGCGGCGTCGACCCGTCGGGTGCCACCCGTGACGACGAAGGTCGCCACGACCAGTCCGGCGAGGAGTGCGGGCGCAATCACCAGCGTGACGCGGCGCGAGAATTCGCAGCGGCGAACCGGGAGCTCGACGAGGTAGTACGACGCAGTGGCGACTGCGAACGTGATCGCCAGACGGACGGCGAGGAGCTGCGTCCCCTCGAGTCCCATGCGATCCGGGTTGAGGACGACGTAGATCGGCCAGTGCCACAGATAGAGGCCGTACGAGATGGCGCCGATCCATCGCAGCCACCGGAAGCCCAACACGCTGCGGACGATGTTGGCCGGCTGGATGGCCGCAAAGATCACGAGCGACACGACGAACGAGAACAGCAGGAGTCCGCCCTCGTAGAGCCAGGTGGTGGCATCGTTCACCTGCGCGCACAGCACGAACACGCCGACGAGTGCGCCAGACCCGGCCACGACCACCGCCGGTCTCCACCGCGTCGAGGCGATATGGCTCCCCGCGTGCGCGCAGACCAGCGCCAGCAGCGCGCCAGTGAGCAGCTCCTGCGCGCGTGTGTCGGTGCCGTAGTACACGCGCGACGGGTCGGCACCCGGCGTGTACTGCACGATCATCACCAGCGTCGACAGCGCAGCGCCTGCGGCGGTCACACCGATTGCCAGCCCCAGTTTGCGTCCGTGCTCGCGGGTGACCTTCAACAGCCCGACCACGACGATCGGCCAGATGAGGTACCACTGCTCCTCGACGGCCAACGACCATGTGTGCTTCAGCGGTGACGGTGCCGCGAACGCATCGAAGTACCCATGGTCCGCCGAGATCAGGCGCCAGTTGGTGACGTAGCCCAATGTGGCGAGGATGTCGCTGCGCAAGTCGCGCAGCTGCGACGTCGGCGCGATGGTGACCGCGTACACGAGGACGGCGCCGAGCATGACCAGCAGCGCGGGGAGGAGACGCCGCAGCCGACGGCCGTAGAACGCGAGCACCGCGATGCCGCCGGTGCGTTGGTATTCGGTCACGAGCAGCGACGTGATGAGAAAGCCCGACAGCACGAAGAAGACGTCGACGCCGAGGAAGCCGCCACTCGACCAGGTGACCCCGCCGTGGTACAGCAGCACCGCCCCGACCGCGATGGCGCGCAGGCCGTCGAGCGCGGGTTGGTAGCCGAGCGGCGAACCGGTGCTGGCCGTCGGCGACGAGAGCTCCTGCTCGCGGGTCTCCAGCACGAGGCGGCAGAATACCGACGCCGACGCGTGTACCCCCGACGCGGGAGACTAGGCGCGGTGAACCGAGGTGTTACAGGCCGTCGGGCACGTCGCTGAGCGACTCGCCCTCGGGAAGCGGCTCGGCGACGTCTTCGGTGCCGTCGGCGTGCACGAAGTGGCGCGGCCCACCGACCTTGTGACCCATTGCCTCGTCGACCAGGCGCGCGACCTCGAGTCCGTCGAGCGTCTCGAACTCGAGCAGGTTCTGCGCCACGGCCTCGAGCCCGGGGCGGTACTCGCTCAGCAGCTTGCGGGTGCGGTTCTCCTCGTCTCGCAGGATCCGCTCGACCTCTTCGTCGATGACGCGCGCGGTGTCGTCGGAGTAGTCGCGTGTGTGCACGAGATCCTCGCCCAGGAACACCGCGCCCTGTGAGCCCCAGGCCATCGGGCCGATGCGATCCGACATGCCCCACTCGCGCACCATCTTGCGGGCCAGCTCGGTGCAGCCGACGAGGTCGTTCTGCGCACCGGTGGAGAGGTGCCCGTAGATCAGCTCCTCCGCGATGCGCCCGCCGAGGCGCACGACGAGGGAGTCGACGATGTATTCCTTCTTGTAGATGTGGCGCTCTTCGACGGGGAGCTGTTGGGTGACGCCGAGCGCCATGCCGGTGGGCAGGATCGTGACCTTGTGCACCGGGTCGGCGTGCTCGAGCACGTAGGCGAGCACCGCGTGACCGCCTTCGTGATAGGCGACCACTTCCTTCTCTTCCTCGGTGAGCGCCATCGACTCGCGCTTGAGGCCCATGAGCACGCGGTCGCGTGCGGCGTCGAAGTCTTCGGCGAACACCTCGTGCTCGCCACGACGCACCGCGAACAGCGCCGCTTCGTTCACGAGGTTCGAGAGGTCGGCGCCCGACATGCCCGGCGTGCCGCGTGCCACGATGTCGACGTTCACGTCGTCGGCGATCTTCTTGTCGCGGAAGTGCACCTCGAGGATCTTCACCCGCTCGTCCTGCGTGGGGAGCGGCACCATGATCTGGCGATCGAAGCGGCCGGGGCGCAGCAACGCGGGGTCGAGCACGTCGGGGCGGTTGGTGGCCGCCATCATCACGATGCCCTCGGTGGCTTCGAAGCCGTCCATCTCCGCGAGCATCTGGTTCAGCGTCTGCTCGCGCTCGTCGTGACCGCCGCCGAGGCCGGCCCCGCGCTTGCGGCCGATGGAGTCGATCTCGTCGACGAAGATGATGGCGGGCGCCTGCTTGCGGGCGGTCTGGAACAGATCACGGACGCGGGCGGCACCGACGCCGACGAACATCTCCATGAAGTCGGAGCCGGTGACGGACACGAACGGCACGCCGGCCTCACCCGCGACGGCCCGTGCGATGAGCGTCTTGCCGGTACCGGGCGGACCGACGAGCAGCACACCCTTCGGGATGCGCGCGCCGATCTCCTTGAACTTGCCCGGGTTCTTGAGGAAGTCGACGACTTCGGCGATCTCCTGCTTCACCGGGCCGTACCCCGCGACGTCGGCGAACGTGGTTGCCGGCTTCTCGGTGTTGTACACCTTCGCTCGGCTGCGCCCGATGTTCATCACCGCGCCCATCTGGCCCTGCGCGCGTCGGCTCATCCACACGAGGAAGCCGATGATCAACACGAACGGCAGCGCGTAGATGAGGATGTCGCCCCAGATGTTGCTGCTCGTGTCGGTGTACTGGAGATCGACGCCCTGCTTCTTCAGCAGCGTGAGCATCGACTGCGGCAGGTCGTCCTTCGGGCCCGAGCTGGTGAACTCGGTGTTGCCGTCCTGCGCCGATTCGAAGGTGCCGTTGATCGAGCCGGTCGACTTGTTGAACTCGACCTTCTTGACGTTGCCGTCCTGCACCTGCTGCTCGAACTCCGAGTAGGTGAGATCGGCCTTCGAGGAGCTGTTGTTCGCGAGGCTGCTCACCAGGAACGCGGCGGCCACGAGCACGAGCACGACCCACGGGACCCAACGCAACGACGACGACGCCCCACCGCCGGGCGGCTTGCGTTCCGCAGGAGGACGCGGCGGCGTCGGACGCTCCGGCGGCGCACCGTTGCCCACCGGACGGAAGTGCTCCGGCGGCGCGGGCGGTGGCGAATAGGGGCCGGGAGGAGCCGGAGTCTCGGGCCGCTGATCTGGGCGCGTCGACGGCTCGGTGGGCTCGGGCTGCTGCGCGGACGGACCTTCGTCGTGGGTGTCGGGATCGAGGTCGGTCGGGCGGCGGCTCATCGAGTTGCCCATGCTACGACGCCGGGGGCCGGATCGCGACGCCGGTAACGTGCCCTGCGTGCACGCCGACCCCGCCGCCCGAGCGCGGCCGAGGATCACCTGGGGAATCGGCGATTTCCTGCTCGCCTGGCTGGTGGGGCTGCTCGCATCGGTGATGGTCGGCGGGTTCATCGCCGGCGAGCGGCTCACTCCACTCGACATCGCGATCACCGTCACGGTGCAGGACGCGGGCTACGTGACGTGGCTGGTGCTGGTGTCCCGGCGCAAGGGCGTCGGCACCCTGCGCGGCGATTTCGGCCTCACGTCGGTGCCCCGGGGCGGCTGGTGGGCGGCGGCGCCGTGGTTCCTCGTGGGCGTGGCGTTGCAGCTCGTGAGCTACTGGCCCTTGCGTCTGCTGCAGGAGGTGCACGGCACCGAGGCGAAGCAGGAGATCGTCAACGTCGTGGAACGTGGCTCAGGCAGTGCGTTCGTGCTGCTGGTGATCGCCGTGCTCGTCGTGGCGCCGATCGCCGAGGAGCTGATGTTCCGCGGGGTGCTGTTGCGGAGCTTGATGCGCCGCTTCAGCCCGGGAGTGGCGGTGTTCGTGTCTGCCGTCGCATTCGGGCTGGTGCACCTGCTCGACTTCACCGTCGGGTCGATCATCGCCCTGCCGGTCTTGATCCTGTTCGGCGTGATCTCCGGGTGGCTGGCCGTCAGGTCGGGCGATCTCGGGCGTTCCATCCTCTTCCACGCCGGCTTCAACGCCTTCACGGCCATCGCGCTCATCGCTCAGAGGTAGCTGCCAAAGCGACGTTGGGCACACCTCGCTCAAGGTCCGGCGGCGGCCCGTCGATGGAGGTCCGGGCGAGAGTCGACCCGGCCAGTGGCCGGGCCGCGAAAGGGCTGGGAGGTCCTGTGCACTGTTCACGTTGTTCCAAGGCCGCGGTCGTTGAGATCCGGATGCACATCGCAGACCGCGAAGTGACGTTCCGACGGTGTCACCGCTGTGAAGAGCAGTCCTGGGAGACTCCCGACGGCCCCGTCGCGTTGACGCACGTGCTCGACCTCGCCCGCGCGGGCTGATCACGAACACGCGCCGCCTGGCGGTCGCGCTCCGGCGGAGCAGGGATCGCCTGGCATGCTGGCGCGGTGGTCGCGACGCGTGACGTAGTCGACGCGCCCGAGCTGGACGACGCACCGGGCAGCGCGCAGCCGCGACCCTGGTACGACACGCTCGAGTTCTGGGCGAGCCTCACGGTCGTCGCCGTCTGCTGCGCGTACGTGCTCTCGCAGCTGCGACCCGGACTCTTGCTCCTCGACACCACCGCTGCGGGTGGCGACACCGGCGCGCACGTGTGGTTCCCGGCGTTCCTGCGCGACCACCTGTTGCCGTGGCGCCTCACCGGGTGGAGTCCCGACTACTACGCGGGGTTCCCCGCGGGGCAGTTCTACTTCCCGTTCCCCGCGTTGCTCATCGTCACCCTCGATCTGGTGATGCCCTACAACGTCGCGTTCAAGCTCGTCACCGCGCTCGGGCCGGTCGCGCTCCCCGCCGCGGCGTACGTGTTCGGACGGGGGATCCGTGCGCCGCGCCCGGCGCCCGCACTGTTCGCGGTCGGCGCAACCGGCTTCCTGTTCTTCAAGGACGGTGGCGACGCGACGATGCGTTTCGACCACCACATCATGGGCGGCACGCTCACGAGCACGCTCGCGGGCGAGTACTCGTTCACGATCGCACTGGCGCTCGCGCTCTGCTTCCTCGGCACGCTGGCCCGCGCGTTGGAGGTGGAGCGCCGGTCGCGCGTCAACCTCTGGCTGCCCGCGCTGCTCCTCGCGGCAACTGCGATGAGCCACCTCGTGGTCGCGGTGTTCGCGGTCTACGCGGGCGCAGTGCTGTGGCTCCTGCGCCACCCGCTGCGCTCGTTCACGCGCGCTGCAGCGGTCGCGGTGGTCGGCGGTCTGCTCACCGCGGTGTGGCTGCTGCCGCTGGCAACGTCGCTCGGCCTCACGACCGACATGCGGTACGAGCCGATCCACCACCAGTTCGACTGGATGTTCCTCTCCGAGATGTGGTTCCTGTATCCGTTGGCCGCGGTGGCGATCGGGGGCGGGATCGCCTACCGGCGGCGGGCGACGCTCGACGTGGTCGCCATCCTCGTCGCCGCGGGGCTGGTGTTCCGGGGTTGGGAGCTCCTGCGCGACGTGCTCGGCAAGGCGCCCGCGTGGAACCTGCGGCTCCTGCCCTTCTGGTATCTGATGCTGTATCTGCTGGCGGCGCTCGGCGCGGCCGAGCTGGCGCGTTGGGCGGGCGTGCTGGCGTCGTGGTTGGTGTACGGCCCCGAGCCCCTCGACGACCCACCTTTGCCGGCTGGCGAGGACGCCGTCACCCAGGACGCCGTCACCGAGAGCCCCGTCGAGGAGCGAACTCGACGCGGCGACGACCGGTCGCGCGCCGCGGTGCGCGTCGTCGCGATCGTCGCGACCGTCGCGCTGTTCGGCACCGTCGCGCTCGTTCGTGTGCACGCGACGCGCGGCTACCAGCCGTACTGGGCGAAGTACAACTACACCGGATACGAAGGCGGCGAAGCCGCGAACTTCACGCTGAAGTCGTGGCCCGAGTACCACGCGTTCATGGACACCGCGGCAGCGCTGCCGCCTGGTCGGATGTTCTGGGAGGGCAACTCCGGGATCAGCACCTACGGCACGCCGCTCGCGCTCATGCTCCTGCCGTACTGGACCGACGGTCGGATCACCTCGATGGAAGGCCTCTACTACGAGGCTGCGGGCACGACCGGCTATCACTTCCTCGCCGCCGCGACGCTCACGCCCCAGCCGTCGAACGCGGTGCGCGGCCTGCCGTACCGCTCCTTCGCCGACTTCGACCTCGGCGTGCAGTACCTCCAGCTCCTCGGCGTGAGGTACTACGCGGCCACCACGCCCGAAGCGAACGCGAAGGCGGCGGCCAACCCCGCGCTGCATCAGGTCGCGACCGTGCCCGACATCGACAACGCCCCACCGAACGGCTGGACCATCTACGAGGTGAGCGACTCCGAGACCGTCGCGCCCCTGTCGTACGAGCCGGTCGTCGCCACCGATCTCCACGAAGCACCGAACTGGGAGTGCGAGGGTCGACCCGAGCCGCCGCCCGACACCGTCGGCGTCACCGACCTCGGTCCGTGGGAGTGCCTCGGCGTGCCCTGGTTCAACGACCCTGCCGCGCTCGACCGACCGCTCACCGACGACGGTCCCGCGTCATGGAAGCGCGCGCCGATGCTCGAGGCGCGCAACGCCACGAAGAAGCCCCTGCCGACCGTCGACGTCACCAACATCCACACCACCGACGAGAAGATCTCGTTCGACGTCTCCCGTACCGGTGTGCCGGTCATGGTCAAGACGTCGTACTACCCGAACTGGCAGGTTTCCGGTGCCGACGGCCCGTACCGGGCCACGCCGAACTTCATGGTCGTCGTGCCGACGTCGCGCCACGTCGAGCTCGCCTACGGCACCACGTCGGTGGAGTGGGCAGGCCGCATCCTCACGCTGGTGGGGGTCGTGGGTGTGGGCTTCCTGGTCTGGTGGGGGAGGCGGCTCTCCCGTCGGCGTCGTGGCGACCCCGTGCGATCACGGACCCCTCGGCGGGTACGCTTTCCGCTCCGCTCTGCACAAGAGCGTTGAGAACCCGAGGCTCTCCGTGGCCGACTCGCTGGACTCCATCTTCAAGGCCTATGACGTTCGCGGCATTTATCCCGACGAGATCGACGAGTCGGTGGCCCGGCGCATCGGGAACGCCTTCGTGGCGTTCACCAATGCCGCGCGCGTCCTGGTCGCGCGCGACGCCCGACCGTCGTCGGAGCCGCTCGCTGCCGCATTCATCGAGGGGGCCACGATCGCCGGCGCCGACGTGGTCGATCTCGGCTTCGCGTCCACCGACCTCGCCTACTTCGCCGCCGGCACCCTCGACGCCCCGGCGGCCATGTTCACCGCGAGCCACAATCCCGCCCAGTACAACGGCGTGAAGCTCTGCCGAGCCGGTGCGGCGCCCATCGGCCAGGACACCGGCCTCGCCGAGATCAAGGCGATGGTGGCGGGTGGGTTGCTCGAGCGCGGCGAGGACCCCGGCCGGGTCGAGCGCCAAGACCTTCTCGGCGCGTTCGTCGACCACGTGCGGTCGTTCGTCGACGTCGACGTGCTCCGGCCGCTGCGCGTCGTGACCGACACCGCGAACGGCGTCGGCGGCCTCGTCGTTCCGGCCGTGCTGCAAGGACTCCCGTTCAAGGTCGAGTACCTCTTCGAGGAGCTCGACGGCACGTTCCCCAACCATCCAGCCGACCCGAGCAACGTCGAGAACCTCAAAGACCTGCAGGCCGCGATCCTGAGCAGTGGCGCCGATGTCGGGCTGGCGTTCGACGGCGATGCCGACCGCGTCGTGCTCGTCGACGACCAGGGTCAACCCGTCGCAGGCTCCACGACCACGGCGATCCTCGCCGCGATGATCCTGCGTCGCCATCCGGGTGAGTCGGTGGTGCACAACCTCATCTGCTCGAAGACGGTGCCCGAGGTCGTGCGTGAGCACGGCGGCGTGCCGATCCGCAGCCGCGTCGGCCACTCGTTCATCAAGCAGGTGATGCTGGAGACCGGCGCAGTGTTCGGCGGCGAGCACTCGGCGCACTACTACTTCCGCGACAACTTCCGCGCCGACTCCGGTGTGATCGCCGCGATGATGGTCCTCGAGGAGATCTCACGCTCCGGCACGCCGCTCTCGGAGTTGCGCACTCCGTTCGAGCGCTACGCGCAGTCGGGCGAGATCAACACACGCGTCGAGGATCCAGCCGCGGTGATCGAACGCGTCGCCGAGTCGTTCGCGTCCGCCGAGCAGGATCGGCTCGACGGCCTCACCGTCGACCTCGGCGATTGGTGGTTCAACCTCCGGCCCAGCAACACCGAGCCGTTGCTCCGCCTCAACCTCGAAGCCCGCACCCGCGCCGAGTGCGATCAGCACACCGACGAAGTCCTCGCGCTCATGCGCGACCCCAAGGAGAAGTAGACGATGGCGCTCGATCCGAAGCTGCTCGAGATCCTCGCGTGCCCCGAAGACAAGGGCCCGCTGCTCTACTTCGAGGACGAGTCGTTGCTCTACAACCCGCGCTTGCAGCGTCGCTACGACGTGCGCGACGACATCCCGATCATGCTCATCGACGAAGCGACCGCGGTCGACGACGCCGAGCACGAGCGTCTGCTCGCCAAGGCCGCGACCGACGGTGTCGCGCCGACCTTCGAGGTCTGAGCCGCCCCATGGCCGTCGATTCGATGAAGATCGGCGAGGCGCTCAGTTCGCTGCCCGAGCAACTCGCGGCCGCGCACGAGCGCGCCGGCAGGCTCGATCGCGCCACGCTCCCTGATCCCGCCGACATCGACAACGTCGTGGTGCTCGGCATGGGTGGCTCGGGGATCGCGGGCGACGTCGTGCAGGCGGTCGGTACCGCGACCCTTCCCGTCCCCGTCACCGTGCTGAAGCACTATCGAACGCCGGCGTTCGTCGGCCCTCGCACGCTCGCGTTCGCGGTGTCGTACTCGGGCAACACCGAGGAGACGGTCGAGATGGCGCGCGGTGCGCTCGCTTCGGGCGCGCGGCTCGTCGCGATCTCGAACGGCGGCGCGCTCGCCGAGGTCGCCGGCGCCGACGGCGCCCTGCACATCCCGTGCACCCCCGACATCGCCATGCCGCGCCTCGCACTCGGCGCGCTCGTGGCCCCGCTCCTCGTCGTGCTGTTCCGCATGGGCATGCTGCCGGAAGCGCATGCCGCGCTCGCCAAGGCTCAGGAACAACTCCAGCAGCGCCGCGACGCGTGTGTGCCCGACGCCGATCCGTCGCGCAACCCCGCGCGTGAGCTCGCCCGCAAGATCGACCGCACCATCCCGATCGTCTACGGCGCGGGCGGGCTCGGCGGTGTGGCGGCGGCGCGTTGGAAGGCGTCGATCAACGAGAACGCCAAGGCGCCCGCGTTCTGGAACGTGTTCCCCGAGCTCGACCACAACGAGATCTGCGGATGGGGTCAGCACGGTGACGTGACCCGGCAGGTGTTCACGCTGATCGAGCTGCACCACGGGCTCGAGCACCCGCAGCTCGAGCGGCGCGTCACCGCGACCCGGGAGATGATCGAGGAAGCGCTGCACCAGGTGTTGATCGTCGACGCGCAGGGCGAGGGGCGGCTGGCTCAGCTCCTCGACCTCATGTACCTCGGCGACTGGACGAGCTACTACATGGCGCTCGCCAACGACGTCGACCCCGGCCCCATCGACGCCATCACCCAGCTCAAGAACCGCCTCGCCACCCCCGCCTGACCAGCTCCTGGTCAGAAGTGGGTGCTGCACCAGGGTGCAGGGTGTGACGCGAAGAACCGATCGGCGCGCGCGGCCGCTCCGTTCGTGCGCTCCTCGACCCGACCGGCGCGGGTGAGCGTGGTGACGTCGACGCCGCCCAAGTAGAGCGCGCCGAGGTCGGCGACCGACATCGTGAGGTCGGGCTCGCGGTCGGTGCGCGCACACGTCGCGCCGTCGGGGCCTCCGTCGACCATCCAGCGGCCGCGGTTCGCCGGCCTGAACGCGTCGACGAGCTCCAGCACGAGCGCGTCGTCGGCGCCGTAGGTGCGGGCCGACAGCGCAGCCGCGACGTCGACCACCCGCACCCAGAGGTGGTCGACGGTGGTGGTGACGCGCAGGCGGCGTGGGTCGACGAGCCGCCAGCGCAACGGCTCGTCGAGCGGCCGGTCGACCGTCGCGACCGTGGCGACGAGGTCGACGTCGAGCAGGTAGCGCCACAGCGCGGTCTCGGTGTCGGGATCGCATGCGACGACCTCGTGGGCGCGCAGTGTGTGCGCGGCCTGGCCCTGCGGCCAATGCTGCTCGACGCTGTAACGAGCGAAGCCGTTCACCGTGCCCGCATGGTCCTCGTGCACGACGGTGAAGAACGGAGGGTTGCGGGTCGGCGACCACGGCCGGTGCTCGTCGTACATGTGGGCCCACCATCCGCGCTCGCGCGTGACCTCGCCCACCTGCGACCGCGCGACGTCGTCGTACACCGGACCGACGAGCGCCGGCGCGTCGGCGCGGTCGACGAGCCGGAGGCGCCCACCCGTGTCGGGCATGGAGATGAAGTCGGCGAAGTCGGTGGCCAACTCCCACCGCGTCACGACGGTCGCCTGGCCGTACCCGAAGCGCCCGTAGATGAGCGACTCCGACGCGGTGAGCGCGGCGAGCGGCTCACCGCGGCGCGCAACGTCGTCGAGTTGGTGGTCCATCATCGCGAGGAGCAGCCCGCGCCGCCGGTGCGTCGGGCGCACCGTGACCACGGTGACCCCGGCCGTCGGCACCTGCGCGCCGCCCGGCACCGTGAGGTGGAACGAGTACGCGCCCGCAGTGGCGACGATCTCGCTGCCGTCGAACACCGCCAACGTGCGCTCGGGCTCGAGCGCGAGGCCCCAGGGCCCGAGCTCGTCGTCGTCGCGGATGTCGCCGAACCCGGTCGCGATGGCGCGGTAGAACGCGGGGCGCTCGTCGTCGGCGACCGGTCGGAGCTCGAGATCCATCGCGGCAGCTTCACAGACCGGGGTGCCTCGGCGCACGGGATATCAGGCCCGCCGCGCTACCCTGGACCTCCGAGTCGGGCCTCAGGCTGTCATCCGGTGATCCGGGCCGACTGGATCGAAAACGTTCGGCCGCGCGCACCCACGTGACGCGGCCCGTTCTCTCCAGTCTCGTTCATCGCAGTCCCGTCACCAATGTGAGGTCAAGATGACAGCAACCACCGCCCCGACCGCGCCCGCCGGCTTCTCCGACTTCAAGGTCGCCGATCTCTCGCTGGCTGCGTTCGGCCGCAAGGAGATCCAGCTCGCCGAGCACGAGATGCCCGGCCTCATGGCGTTGCGCGAGCGCTACGCCGAGACGCGTCCGCTCGCCGGCGCGCGCATCACCGGCTCCCTGCACATGACCATCCAGACCGCCGTGCTCATCGAGACGCTCACCGCGCTCGGGGCCGAGGTCCGCTGGGCATCGTGCAACATCTTCTCGACCCAGGACCACGCCGCCGCGGCCATCGCCGCCGCCGGGATCCCCGTGTTCGCGTGGAAGGGCGAGAGCCTCGAGGAGTACTGGTGGTGCACCGACCGCGCGTTGTCGTGGCCCTCGCCTGACGGCTCGACGCGCGGTCCCAACATGATCCTCGACGATGGTGGCGACGCCACGCTCCTCGTGCACAAGGGGGTCGAGTACGAGCGCGACGGCGCGGTGCCGGACCCGTCGACGGCCGAGAACGACGAGTTCCGCGTGGTGCTCGAGCTTCTCACCCAGGAGCTCGCGGCCGACGACCGCCGCTGGCACCGCATGGCCGACGACCTCATCGGCGTCACCGAGGAGACGACCACCGGTGTGCACCGCCTCTACCAGATGACCGAAGCGGGCACGCTCCTGGTCCCGGCCATCAACGTGAACGACTCGGTGACGAAATCCAAGTTCGACAACCTCTACGGGTGTCGCCATTCACTCGTCGACGGCATCTGCCGCGCCACCGACGTGATGCTCGCGGGCAAGGTCACGGTGGTGTGCGGCTACGGCGACGTCGGCAAGGGCTGCGCGCAGTCACTGCGCGGCCAGGGCGCGCGCGTCATCATCACCGAGATCGATCCGATCTGCGCGTTGCAGGCCGCGATGGAGGGCTACGAGGTCCGCACGGTCGAGGAAGTCGTCGAGACGGCCGACCTGTTCGTCACCGCCACGGGCAACATGAACGTGATCACCGTCGATCACATGGCGCGGATGAAGCACAACGCGATCGTCGGCAACATCGGCCACTTCGACACCGAGATCGACATGGCCGGCCTCGCGAAGTACCCGGGCATCGAGCGCATCGAGATCAAGCCCCAGGTCGACGAGTGGGTCTTCCCCGCCGGCTCCGTGCCGAACGGCGACGGAGGTGGCAATCCGCACTCGATCATCGTGTTGGCGGAAGGTCGGCTGCTGAACCTCGGTTGCGCGACCGGTCACCCCAGCTTCGTGATGTCGAACAGCTTCACCAACCAGGTGATCGCGCAGATGGAGCTGTTCGGGCACCAGGACTTCTATGAGCGCCGCGTGTACACGCTGCCCAAGCACCTCGACGAGGAGGTCGCCCGCCTGCACCTCGAGAAGCTCGGCGTGCACCTGACCGAGCTCAGCGAGGACCAGTCGTCGTACCTGGGCATCCCGGTGGAGGGGCCCTACAAGCCCGAGCACTACAGGTACTGACGCGGCGATTGCTGACGCGACCTTCCCCGACTCCTTCAGAGTGACGGGGGGTAGGGGTCGGGGAGGGTGCGTCAGACGCCACCCGGTGCCAGGGAGTTCAGGCGGCCTGGGTGAAGAGGAAGGCGATCGCCACCGCGAGCGCCACGAGCACGCCCACGAGGATGCGGTCGAAGTACTGCTCGCTGCGACCGAGGCTGTGCTCGACGTTCGCGACGGTCGAGCGGGCCCAGCTCATGAAGACGTCCATCGTTCGGGGCCTTTCGTTCGGATGTTCGTTCCTGTGATTGTCGAGCACGGCCCCCGCACGTGTCGAAGGTCACATCGGCGGTGTGCCGCAGATCCTTGATCGCCCGCATCGATGTCATACCGAACCTTTACCTTCGCGTGGTGCTCGCCGCGCTGTTCCCGCTCACGTGTCCCGGCTGCGGTGGCCCGGGCGACCCGGTGTGCGCGTCCTGCGCGGCTCGCATCCGTGCAGCGCCTCCGGCGCCGCCGCCGTTCGGCGTCGACCTCTGGGTCGCCGCGTTCGCGTACGACGGCGTGGCCCGCGAGCTGGTTGCTCGCGTGAAGTACCGCAACATGCGTGCCGTGGTGCCGTGGCTCGCGTCCCGGATGTCCGAGGCGTTCGTCGCCGGCATGGTCGACACTCGCCGGTTCGACACTGGCGCTCCGCGACGGGTCACGACGGTCACCTGGGCGCCCACCACTCCGCAGCGCCGCCGCGACCGCGGGTTCGACCCCGCGGAGCTCCTGGCTCGTCAGGTAGCGCGCCGCCTGGAGCTGCCGTGCGGGCCGCTGCTGCGTCGCCTGCCCGGCCCGCCACAAACCGGCCTCGCCGCACGCGACCGTCACGCCGGCCCACGACTCGAGCCGATGCGCACGCGAACTGCCGCGCGGCGAACGTTCGACGCCACCGTGCTCGTCGTCGACGACATCGCCACCACCGGCGCCACGCTCGCTGCCTCGGGCGTCGCACTGCGCGCCGCGGGCGCACGCGCCGTGGTCGCACTCACCGCTGCGCGCACGCCACCCCCGAACCGGACCTGATGTGCCGGACCTGACGCGGAACCTGAACGCGCCCGGGCACGCGCCCCGCGATCGTCCGTATACTTCGCTCGCCGGATGATGTGGCCCGTTCGCTCGGGCCCGCTCAGCGCCGGAGGTGCCGATGGAGATCGTGGTACGGGGCAAGAACCGTCCGGTGTCGAAGCACCTTGTGGCGGTGTCGCGTGAGAAGGTGGCCCGCATCGCGCGCTTCACCCACGACGCCGGCCGCGTCGAGGTCGACTTCTCCGAGGTGCGCAACCCTCGGGAGGCGCGCCCGCAGGAGTGCGAGGTGACCGTGCACCTCAAGCGTCACTTCGTGAAGGCGCGTGCGGCCGCCGCGGAGCCCGAAACCGCGCTCGATCTCGTGCTCGACAAGGTCGAGCAGCAGGTGGCGCGCATCAAGGACAAGCGGGTCACGCGTGTGCATCCACGGAAGACGAACGGCAACGGCGCGCGTGCGAACGGCGTGGCCGCCGCGAACGGTCATGAACCCGTGGGAGACGAGGCGCTCACCGATCTCGACGAGCTCGACGAGCTCGCCGATCTCGACGAGCTCGACGGTCTCGACGAGCTCCTCGACGCATCGGAGGCGGTCGGCGAGCCCGGCGCCCGCATCGTGAAGACGAAGGTCCTCACCGCCAAGCCGATGCCGATCGACGAGGCGGTGCTCCAGATGGAGCTGCTGGGGCACTCGTTCTTCTTGTTCGCGGACAGCGAGACCGGTCACGCCGCGGTGCTGTACCGGCGCAACGACGGTGAGCTGGGGCTGATCGAGACCGGCTGATCGAAACGGGGGCTGATCATCAGGCGTCGCCGTCGAGGTCGCCGGGGAACTGCGTGGCCAGGTCCCGGCGCTGATCCTCGGTGAGCGCCCGCCACGGATCCGTGGGCTTCGGGATGAACACCGCGAGCGCGTCGTCGCCGCGTGACGAGAACCAGCGCGCATCGAATTGGTCGGCCCGAAAGACGAACGTGCGCAGGACGACGCCGTTCGGGAACGCGTCGTCGTAGAAGGTGTACGGCAACCTGTCGCCCGCCCGCCGGAGCGCGATCGACGCCACGTCGTCGTAGCGGTTCTCGGCCAACGCAGCGGCGAACACGTCGGGGTCGCGTTCGGCGGCGAGCCGCTCGAGGAACCGGGTGCGGTCGTCGAACTGCGCGGCGGGATGGCTGTAGTGCGCGTTCCACACGTTGAAGACGAACACCGGGAGATATTCCGGCAACTGCTCCTGGTCCGTGAGCACGACGGTGTCGTCGGCCCTCCCACGCGTCGCACGCTCGAAGGTGCTGAGCAGCGCCGTCGGCACGGTTGCCGCACGTTGCTGGTCGACGTAGGGGATGTCGTCGATTGCCTCGCGGCCGAGTGCGATCGTGAGCGCGACCGTGACCACCACCAGCGCGGCGGTCACACCTCGGGGGCCGACGCGTGGGACGAGCGCAGGGGCACGCCGTGCGGCGCGCGCGAGCTCGACCGCGCCGATCGCTGCACCGGCGAGCAGCACGACGTCGATCAGCGGCCGGGTCTTCACCGTGAGGAGCGGCTCGTCGGCCCAGACGCCGACGTAGCCGAGCGCGAACCAGACGTACGCAGCCGCGAGGAGCGTGGCCAGCGCCATCGCCACCTGCGATCGGAACATGAGCAGCCCCAGCGACAGCAGACCGAAGAGCATGATGAGCCCGACCAGGTCGAAGTCGAGGAAGCGGAGCGGGACGCCCGCCATGGTCGGGTCGTAGTACCGGTTCTGCATCGATCGCGCCCCGGGCGTGGTCACGATCGAGACCGCGAGCGGGAGCCAGTACACCGCGCTGAGCAGTGCCGCGCCCCCGAGCACCGCGACTGCGACGCGCAGTCGACCGAACGGCAGCGCGACGCCATGTCGCCGGTACAGCGGACCGAGCGCCAGCAGCAGCACCAGCTGCACCGCCCCGATGAAGAAGAAGTAGTAGTAGGTGCACACCAGCGCAGCACCGATCGCGGCACCGCCGATCAACGCGGCTCGGCTCGGCGCGCGACTGCGTGCCGGGTCCGCACCGACCTGGAGCACCCAGCCGATCCACCAGGGCACGAACACCGCAACCGCCAGCCACGAGTAGGGCTCGTACCAGTCGTGGAACCCGAGCGTCACCAGCGCGATCGTCAGTGCCAGCCACCAGTCCTGCACCACGCGCTGCCACAAGCCGAGCCCGAACAGGGGTACGACGAACGCCACCGCGAGCAGCCCGATCTTCAGGGCTTCGTACGGCTCGGTCGACGTCCATGCCGCCGCGCGCCCCAGCGTCCAGAAGAACAGCGGGGGATAGAAGGCGGGGAGGCCGTGGTACGCGAAGTCGACCAACGACCAGGTGTGCGCGTACTTGGTGATCGATGCAGCCCGGAACCCCTGGTCGAGCGCGATGCCGAGCGGGGGGAAATCGGTGCCGCGCAGCACCAGCGCGGCGCCGGCGCTGAGGAACGTCCCGGCGAGCAGCGCCACCAACGTGGCGCGCCCCCTCGCGACGGGGTCGGTCGTGGGGTTGCCCGCGCCCGACATGGGGCGATCGTACGAGGACGAGAGCCTCGAAGCTGAGACCTGAAATTGAGAGGGAGCGATGAGACGCGACAGGCGCCCGGACCCCTCGCCACTACGATGGATCGTTCGATGGGCCTGTTCAACAAGATCCTCCACGTTGGCGAGGGCAAGAAGCTCAAGTCGCTCGAATCGATCGTGCCGGCTGTCGGCGCGTTCGAGTCCGAGATGCAACGCCGCTCCGACGACGAGCTGCGCGCGCTGACCGCGTCGTTCCGCCAGCAGCTCGACAACGCGAAGGACGACAACGCCCGACTCGACCTTCTCGACGACCTCCTCCCCGAGGCCTTCGCCACTGTGCGCGAGGGTGCGCAGCGGGTGATCGGACAACGCCACTTCGACGTGCAGCTCATGGGCGGCGCGGCGCTCCACTTCGGGTGGGTCGCGGAGATGAAGACCGGCGAGGGCAAGACCCTCGTCGCCACGCTGCCGCTCTACCTCAACGCGCTCGCAGGCCGAGGCGCCCACCTGGTCACGGTCAACGACTATCTCGCCAAGTTCCACGCCGAGTGGATGGGTCGCGTCTACCGGTTCCTCGGGATGGAGACCGGAGTCGTGCTCCCGGAGATGGACGACCCGGCGATGAAGCGCGCGGCCTACGCAGCCGACGTCACCTACGGCACCAACAACGAATTCGGCTTCGACTACCTGCGCGACAACATGACCGTCACGCGCGAGGACCAGGCTCAGCG
>JBEVIU010000136.1:0-9497 GCA_040510575.1 Acidimicrobiia bacterium
GGGCGGACGTTGGCCGTGAATTGGCTGTCGGGTGGCAGGAAGTACTCCACCAGGCTGCCGGCGATGCCCATGAGCAGGCCCACCATCACGGCGATCGGGATGCTGCGGAGGCGCGCCGCGATGACCGCCGCGAACGCGGCTGCCACGATCAGGGTGAACTTGCCGGCGTCGAGGCTGATGATCGGCGCGGCGAGGACGCCCACCAGACCGGCGAGGAAGGTCGACACGATCCACACGCCCGCCGCGATGCGTGACGGGTTGGCACCCGACAGCGACGTCATCGCCTCGGAGTCGACCATCGCGCGCACGTTGAGCCCGGCCTCGGTGAACCGCAACACCAGAGCGCCGATGATGACGATGGCGAGCAGGCACGCGTACGTGATCACCTGGTCGAGCGTCACCGCGGTGCCGAAGACCTGGTACACGGACACTGGTGGCGGGGCGAGGCCGGGCGTGTAGAAGATCTCGACGTTGCCGAAGATGATGTTGAGCAGCGGCGGGATCGTCACCGCGATGCCGACCGTGACCACGACCTTGATGAGCTGCGACGACAGGCGCAGGAACCGGAAGATCGTCAGGTAGAGGAAGAGGCCCAGCAACGGCGCGGCGACGAAGATCGACATCACCGCGGCCGGCAGGATGTCCCACCCCTGCTCGACGTGCAGGTAGTAGTAGAGGCGCGCGATCAGGTAGGCGAGCGAGCCGAACGCGAAGTTGAGGATGCCCGTCGACACGTAGGTGATGACGAGTCCCGACGCCGCGAGGGCGTAGATGCTCCCGATGACCAATCCGGCGATGATGAACTGGAGCACTCGCACACCCCCCTGGATGCCGCGCGTCGTGCTCGAAAATGGCTCTCGGTTTTTTCTACACCATTTCTCCGGCGCGTGTGCAGCGCCGGCACGTTTCCACGGGCGCTCGGTGCCGAAACATCTGAGAACGCGATGGTCAGTCGTCCGCCAGGGGTGGCCACGTGCGATCGTGCAGTGCGCCGGACGCCGTGCGCATGAGATGGTCGTCGCGTTGGACCTGACGCCAGAGGTACGCGACGTACTCCTCGATCGCGATGCGCCCGTCGGCCGCGGCGTCCTCGAGTGTGCGCCGGCCCTCGGCCACACTGGCCGGCGTGGTGCCGGTCAGCGCCGAGATCTCGGCGAGGTCGGCGGCTGCGAAGGCGCGACCGGCGAGGTCGAGCTCCTTCACGTACTTCACGACCCGCGCCACGCCCTTGGTCCACTGCGCGGCGAGTGGGTCGTCGATGCGGGGCACGATGATCTGGAGGTTCTCGAGCACCTGGTCGTAGAGGCCGTGCCACGGCTCGGCGGACGGCTCGGGCGGCAGTTCGACCTCGGGGAGCTCGAGTCCCACCACGTTGGCGAGCGCCTCGATCGTGAGCCGCCGGTGCAGCATGTTGTAGATGAGGCCGTTGCCGATGTCGCGCGCGACGGGTTGGCCCTCGCGAGCCTTGCCCGGGTCGGGCTCCGCGCCGGCTGAGTTCGACATCAGGCGGAGCTCGGCGAAGAGGCGGTAGTACCAGACGCGCGCCACGTCGATCCGGTTCCCGGACAGCTCCTCGTACTCGCGGAGGCGGTCGGGGAAGTGCGTGAACGTGTCCTGCACGGTGCGCAGGGACAGCCACGCGATGTCGTCCATCGGGTCGCCGAAGTGCGCGAGCTCCCAGTCGACGACCGCGGTCACGCGGCCGTCCTCGTACATGAAATTCCCGGGGCCGGTGTCGCCCTGCACGAACACGACGGGGACGCCCTCGTCGTCGGGCACGTTGCGCTCGAGCCAGTCGAGGCTGATGCGGACGAGACCGTCGATCGTGCCGTCGCGACGCGTGGCGCGGTGACGCATGTTCGCGATCTCCTCGAGCGCGTGCTCACGCGCGGTCTTCACGGGGCCGAGGCTCGGGAGTGCGAGGTCGCGGGGGTCGAGGCGGTGCAGCGCTGCGAGGTTGCGGATGAAGTCCTGTGCGGTGAGCACCTGCTCCTCCGGATCGCGGATCCGCGAGAACCACGTCTGGCCGCTCACCCGCTCGGCGAGCATCGCCTCGTCGGTCGGGTGGACCGCGATGGTGCGCGGCACGGTGACGTCGGTGTCCTGGAGCGCGAGGAACACCTCGGCCTCCACCTGCAGCGAGTGGAAGATGCTGTCGGGCGCAGGCGTGGTGCGGCTGTAGCGGAGGAAGAGCTCCTGGGTCTCGCCGTCGCGCTCGACGTCGACGAACCACGCCTCCCGGCTCGCCCCGCCCGGCACGCGGTTGGTGGCGGTGACGCGGCCGCCCGTCGCGTGCTCCATCCAGTCGACGATCTCGTCGGGCAGGCGCAGCGCGGTGTCGGCCATACGGCGGAGCTTGGCCGGAGCCCGGCGTGAGCGTCAAGCGACGCGTGCGACTCGGGCGCAGGCGGGATGGGTCGTGTCCTGGCGTCTGGGTTAGGGTTCGGTCAGGTTGCACCGAGCCCAACAAATTCTTCCCGGGGGGAGTCCCGATGGCCGAGTACAAGTACGTCACCTACGAGACGGTCGACGACGGCACGATCGCGCGGATCATGTTGAACCGGGTCGAGAGCCGCAACGCCCAGAACCGCGGCCTGCTCGTCGACCTCGACAACGCGTTCCGTGAGGCGGAGAAGGACGACCAGGTCCGGGTGGTGATCCTCGGCGGTGCGGGGCCGCTCTTCTCCTCCGGTCACGACCTCGGGTCGAAGGACGCGATCGCGGAGCGCACACCGGGCCCCGACTTCCACCCGACGTACGGCATCGACGGCGGCACCCGCAAGGGCGCCGAGAACCGCATGTTGCAGGAGTGGCACTACTTCTTCCAGAACACCAAGCGGTGGCGTGAGCTCCGCAAGATCACGATCGCCCAGGTGCACGGCACCGTCTACGCGGCCGGCCTCATGCTCATGTGGGCCTGCGACCTCATCGTGGCGTCCGACGACGCCCGCTTCGCCGACGTCGTGGGCACGCGCCTCGGCATGTGCGGGGTCGAGTACTTCGCGCACCCGTGGGAGTTCGGCCCGCGCAAGACCAAGGAGCTCATGCTCACCGGCGATGCGGTCGACGCCGAGGAAGCGCACCGTCTCGGCATGGTGAGCAAGATCTTCCCGAAGGACGAGCTCGGCGACAAGACGCTCGAGTTCGCGCGTCGCATCGCGCAGCTCCCGACGATGACGTCGCTCCTCATAAAGGAATCGGTCAACCAGACCGTCGACAACATGGGCTTCCAGAACGCACTGGCCGCGTGCTTCACGCTTCACCAGCTGAACCACTCGCACTGGGCCGAGGTGCACGAGAACAAGATGCCCGCGGCGCTCGAGGAAGACGGCATCCCGAACTGGAAGACCGCGCCTCCCATCGTGCTCGCCGAGAAGGACAACGTCCGCGCCGACGCCTGAGCTGGCGCGCGACCACGATCACCGGCGGTCGCGAACGACCGAGCCCGGAACCACGAGGAGCGAAGCGGCATGCCCATCAACCCCGACGCGGTCAACATCGAGCCCGGTCCGCCGATCGAACGCTCGTGGACGTCGAAGGACGCGCTGCTGTACGCAGTCGGTGTCGGCGCGGGCAGCATCGACCCGACCGGCTTCGAGCTCGAGTTCACGACCGAGAACTCCAAGGACGTGCAGCAGCGCGTGCTGCCGACGTTCGCGGTGATCGTGGGCATGGGTGGCGGCATGCAGAACATCGGCACGTTCAACCCCGCGATGCTCGTGCACGGCGAGCAGCAGATCGAGCTCCACCAGGAGATCCCGGCCGACGGCACGGTGCTCACCACCGGCAAGGTGATCGCGGTCTACGACAAGGGCACCGCCGCCGTGGTCTGGATGGAGTCGAAGTCGGTCGACAAGGCGACCGGCGAGCCGCTCTTCACGACGCGCAACTCGGCGTTCATCCGGGGCGAGGGTGGGTTCGGCGGCGAGCGGGGCCCGTCGGGGGCGCAGAACGTGGCGCCGGAGCGCGAGCCCGACCATGTCGTCACGTACCAGACCCGCCCCGACCAGGCGCTGACCTACCGGCTGTCCGGCGACCGCAACCCGCTGCACTCCGATCCGGAGTTCGCCAAGATGGGCGGGTTCGACAAGCCCATCCTGCACGGGCTGTGCACCTTCGGCTTCACGGGACGCGCGCTGTTGCACTCGCTGTGCGGATCGGATCCGTCACGGTTCACCGGCATGGACGTCCGCTTCTCGACGCCGGTCTATCCGGGCGACGAGCTCACGGTGAAGGTGTGGGTCGTCGAGGACGGCGTCGCGGTGTTCCGCACCGAGCGCCAGAACGGCGACATCGTCATCGACCAAGGCCGCTGCACCTTCAAGCCCTGACCCCAACCCGTTTTGGCGTACCCGGACCCACCTCTCAGGTGGTTGGGGTACGCCAAATTTGGGGAAGTGGTGGTCACCGGCGACGAAGCTCGGTGGCGATCGTCGTGGCGACGGACACGCAGCCGGACCTGAGATCCGCGTTCGTGACCGGTACGACGCGCCAGTCGACGCCGAGCAACGCGCGGCGCCGAACAGCGTCACGATCTCGTGCAACGGTGCCCGTGTGGTACTCGTAGCTGTCGTACTCGATCGCGATCCGCTCGTCCGGGTATGCGAAGTCCACGCGGGCGACGAAGCGACCGTGGTGTCGCACCTCGTACTGCGCAACCGGCCTCGGGAGCCCGTTGGCGAGGAGCAGTCGTAGGAGCTGCGTCTCCTTGGGGCTCTCCGGTGCTCGATCACCTGGCGATCGATCGTCGAGGATCGCCCGCAACACGCCGACGCCGTTGCGTCCGCGTGCCCCGAGGCGATCGACAAGTTCCCGCACCGACGCGAGCGTGACCAGGTTCAGGTACAGCGCGCGGTCGAGCGCCATCTCGACGACGAGCGGGTTGCGGATCGCGCCGAGCTGCATGACGGTCAGTTCCGCCGACGCGACCCGGATGCTGTCGACGATCCGGACATCGGCTTCGTCGGTGCGCTTGCTCTCGTGCACCACGAAGCTGGTCTCGCGAGTTCGGTGCCAGCGACGAGTCGTGACCTCGACGACTCGTTCATCCGAGCCGGGGAGACCCCACATCCTGGCGGCGGAACCGTGCGACACGAACGCGTCTCGGCCCACCGCGAAGCACGCCGCGATGAGGGAACGGCGGGGGGTCGGTGGCGCGCCGGCAACCGCGTAGACCTCCTCGTGAATGCCGATCCAGCGGCCGGACGCGAGCCGGCTCTCGATCTGGCGAATCGAGGCACCCAAGCGGAGCGCCTCGGATCGCGGGAACACGCCGTGGTGTCGTGATGCGAAGTCATCGATCGCGGCGTCGATCGAGCGTCGGTGTTCGGTCCGCTGCATGGGGTGACAGACGATGGAAGCGACGGCTCGTCTCACACCCACGTTTTGGCGTACCCGGACCCACCTCGTCGGTGGCTGGGGTACGCCGAAACGGGGGCTTGGGGCGCTTGTAGCCTGCGCGCCGTGTCCGATCCGGGTACCAACCACGGTGGTGACCTCGTGCGTGCGACGCGAGGGATGCTCGCGACGCACGTCGCGGTCGACGAACGCGAGGCGGGCTCGCTCACGCGCATCTCCACCGAGCTCGACCGACTGCGCGCGCCGTTCGACGAGCACGCGGATCTCACCCACGTGACCGGTTCCGCCATCGTTGTCGGTCGCCGAGGTGTGCTCCTCCTCGTGCACCGTCGGCTCGGCTTCTGGATGCAGCCCGGAGGTCACGTCGAACCGGGGGAGTCGCCGTGGGCGGCGGCCGTGCGTGAGACGCGCGAAGAGACGGGCGTCGCCGTCGATCATCCTCCGACGGGCCCATGTCTCGTCCACGCCGACGTCCACGAGGCCGCTCGCAGCCACATCCACCTCGACCTGCGGTTCCTGGTGCTCGCGCCCGCCGACGACGAGCCCCGTCCGCCGCCCGAGGAGAGTCAGCAGGTGCAGTGGTTCAGCTGGGACGACGCCTTCACCGTGGGCGACGCGTCGTTGCACGGCGCTCTCGCCGCGGCGCGTCCCGTCGCGCGTCAGTACGTCGACTGCTGACCGTCTGGCGCAGCGCGGCCGCCCAGCGGGAACCGGGCGTGCACGCGCCACGCACCGGCGCCCGACGACGCAACCATCAGCCAGACGTCGGACGCACGCGCCCTGATCGGGAGGGCGGGCGCGACCGCGACCGCGGCTTGCCGGAGCTCTGCGACGTCACCGCGGTCTCCGATCGTGAGGTGCGGTGTGATCATGTCGTACGCCCCGCCGTAGGGCGCGTACTCGGGAAAGCGTTTGTGCACGGCTTCGGTGAGCGCGACGAACGGCGACTCGGGCGACGGTGCGAGGTACACGACATCGTCGCCGAACCACTCCACACGGTCGAGCACGAACGAGAACGGCGCCACCCTGGCGAACAGACCTGACAGCTCGTGTACGACGGAGTCGGAGATCTCGCCGGGCGACACGAACGGATACAGCACCGTGACGTGCGCAGGAACGCCGTGCACCGCCGACGGGTCGAGTCGTTCTCGCCACGGCGCGACCGCGGCCGTTGCCGCGGGGACCGGCACGACCAGGCCGCTCTCGGCCGGCGCGCTCATCGCTCGGACGACGGTGCGGTTTCCCCGCTTCCGGGCTTGGTGATCTGATCGAGCACGCGTCCACGAGCGCCGGGGAGGCGCAGCACACCGCCGAGCGCGGCGAGCTCGCGCACGATGGCTGCGTCGACAGGGTCCGGTTCCGCCTCGAGCAGCAGCCGCTTCGTCGCGACCAGCGACGGCAACGGGTGGGCCGCGATGCGCGCCGCGAGGTCGAGCGCCTCGGACATGAACGAGTCGGCGGGATGCACCGCCAACGCGAGGCCGATCTCGACGGCCCGCGCGGCGTCGACCCACTCCGACGTGAACAGGAGCTCGGCGCTGCGCTGGCGCCCGACCAGCCGCGGGAGCAGGACGGTGCTTCCCGCCTCCGGCACCGCGCCCATCGCGGTGAACGACAGCCGCAGCCGAGCCCGATCGGACAGCAGCACGATGTCACAGTGCAGGAGCATGGTGACGCCGATGCCGACCGCTGCGCCGTTCACCGCTGCGAGCAGGGGTTTCGGGAACGTCGAGAGCGCAGGGAGGAACGCGTCGAAGCCGGCAGAGAGAGAGTCGGATGGGTCGGCGGGCTCGGGTGCATGGGAGGGTCCATCGGAGGGTGTGCCGGCGGCGTCGCCCGCCGCGGCCCGGGCCATGATCTTCACGTCGGCGCCGGCCGAGAACACGCGTCCGGCGCCGGTGATCACGACGACGCTGATCGCGTCATCGTCCGCGGCCTCGTTGAGCGCGTCGGCGACCGCGTCGTAGAGCGCGCGGTTGAAAGCGTTCGCGGCGTCCGTCCGGTTGAGCGTGAGCACGCGCACCCGCTCGTGATCCGCGACCACGACGAGCGGCTCGGCCGGTGCGGCGGAGGCGTCGGTCATCCCGGGGAATCTACCGTCCGCCGTAGTGTGCGCACTGAGGGCACGAAGGGGGCACGATGGAACGTGAAGAGCGGGAGACCGTCGTCTATGAGAAGGACGGTGCGGTTGCTCGCATCATCTTGAACCATGCCGAGAAGGCGAACTCGCAGAGCTCGGAGATGGTCTGGGACGTCGAGCACTGTCTCGACGATGCCGAGCACGACTACGACATCAAGGTGGTGTTGCTCAAGGCCAACGGCCGTGGGTTCTCCGCCGGTCATGCGATGGCAGGCCCCGGAGCCTTCCCCGAGTTCGCGGCGGCCCACGAGGCCGGTCACCCCTGGCAGGGGCAGGCCGAGCTCTTTCTCGGCCCGGTGCTGCACCTCTGGGAGTTCCCCAAGCCGACGGTGTCGGCGGTGCAGGGTTATGCGATCGGCGGGGGCACCTACTTCGCGCTGCTGCCCGACATCGTGATCGCAGCCGACGACGCGTACTTCCAGATGCCGCTCGTGCAGGGTCTGGGGTTCCCGGGCGGCGAGACGATGATGGAACCGTGGCTGTTCATGAACTTCCACCGCGCCTACGAGTACCTCTATCTCGCGCAGACGGTGGGCGCCGAGGAGGCGCGCCAGTTGGGCATGGTGAACCGCGTCGTGCCACGCGCGGACCTCGACGACACGGCCGAGCTGGTCGCGCGCCAGATCGCGCAGGCACCGTTGTCCACGCTGATGGCCACCAAGTCGCTGGTGAAGCGAGCCTGGGAGGGGATGGGCCTCCGGGTGCACTGGCAGTCGTCGATCCACCTGATGGAGCTGGTCGGCCGAGCGGGTGACGTCGCCGCGTGGCGCAAGGAGAACGTCGACCTCGGTTACACCGGCGGACCGCGCCAGATCGCGGAGCAGCGCTTCGCGGCCGCGGAAGCCGAGCTCCGTGCACAGAAGTCGGAAGACGAGAGCACGCCGTGACGGAGGACGCTCCCGCCACAGTGGCGGTGAACCTGATGTTCGGCCGGGGTTTCGTCGACGCGATCCAGGGCGCCCTTCCGGGCGAGGTGGTCGTCGCGTCTTCGGATCCGCGCGCGGCCAGGGCCGAGATCCTCGCGGTCTACACGAACGACGACGCGTCGGTGCGGGCGTCGGTCACGCCTGCGGTGCGGTGGATCCACGCGCTCAGCACCGGGGTCGACGGCTTCCCGTTCGACGCGGTCGGCGATCGCGCGTTCACCTGCTCTCGGGGCGCGGGCGCGGTGCCCATCGCCGAATGGGCGATGGCGATGATCCTCGCCCACGCGAAGCGGCTCCCCGAGTCGTGGGTGCACGAGCCGCCGGCGCGCTGGAGCGTGGCCGACCTCGACTCGCTGGCCGGCCGAACCCTCGGGCTGGTGGGCATCGGCACCATCGGCACCGCGCTGGCCCGGCGAGCGCTCGTCTTCGACATGGAGGTGATCGCGTACCGGCGCCACGCCGATCGGCCCGCGCTCGAAGGCGTCACGGTGGTGTCGGACCTCGTTGAGCTCCTGGCGCGTGCCGATCACGTGGTGCTCGCTGCCCCGGCAACCGCCGCGACGCGCCACCTCGTCGATGCCGCCGCGTTCGCGGCGATGAAGCCGAGCGCGCACCTGGTCAACATCGCCCGCGGTTCGTTGGTCGACCAGGACGCGTTGCTCGCCGCGCTCGACGCGGGACAGCTCGCCGCGGCATCGCTCGACGTGGTCGACCCCGAGCCGCTCCCCGCCGGTCATCCGCTCTACGAGCACCCGAAGGTGCGCGTGAGCGCCCACATCTCGTGGAGCACGCCCGAAGGGATGGCGCGCACCCTCGAGCTCTTCGTCGAGAACGTGCGCCGCTATCGCGCCGGCGAAGCGCTCGACGGCGTGGTCGACGTCGAAGTCGGCTACTGACGCAGCCGACCCCACGAACCCGCGTCGAAGTACGAGAACAGTCGACGGCAGGTTCGGGAGGGACTCGTTCCTCCTCGCTAGAGGAAGCCGTCGTTCATCAGGTTCTTGGTGGCGAACCAGCCGGGCACGGCGGGGATGAAGTTGGCGACGAGCTGGTTGGCGAGCACGGCAGCCACT
>JBEVIU010000137.1:0-13641 GCA_040510575.1 Acidimicrobiia bacterium
GTCTTGAGCGCTTCGCGCAGCAGGTCTTCGACGGTGCCGTCGGCTTCGAGCGAGCTCAGCGCGTCGCGAACCTCGTCGGGTGCGTACCCGAGCCCCGTGAGCGCGGCGCGCACCTCGGCGCGCGCGGAGGGCACCCGTTCGACCTCGGCGAGGTCGAGATCGGGCACGTCGAGGCGCGACTTGAGCTCGATGAGGAGCCGCTGCGCGGTGCGCGGTCCGACGCCGGGCACGAGCGTGAGCGCGGCTTTGTCGTCGTCGAGCACCGCACGCCGCAGCACGTTCGGCGTGTGCACCGACAACATCGCGAGCGCAAGCTTCGGCCCGACGCCGGTGGCGCCGATGAGCGCCTCGAAGGTGTCACGCTCGTCGCGTGTCGGGAACGCGTAGAGGGTCATCGCGTCTTCACGAACATGGAGGTGGGTGAACAGGAACGCGGGGGACGCGGGCGTGAGCGCGGCCATCGCGCCGGTCGGCACGAGCGCGCGGTATCCGACGCCACCGACTTCGAGCAGCACCTCGCCGGTGGCGGTGCGCTCGAGCACGGTCCCCCGCAAGGAGCCGATCATCGGGCGCCATCGCGCGCAACCGCGGCAGCGATCGCGGCGCCGAGCTTGTCGCCGGTGAGCTGCGTGGCGTCATCGACAGCCCGCAGCGGCGCTCGCCACCAATGACAGAGCGCGAGCGCCAGCGCGTCGGCCGCGTCGGGCGGGCGGGGAACCTCTCGCAGCCGCAGCAGCCGCGTGACCATGGCCTGCACCTCTTCCTTGCCTGCTGCACCGTCGCCAGCGACGGCGAGCTTCACCTCATTGGGGCTGTACTGCACCACCGGGATGCCCTCGCGGCCCGCCAGCGCGAGCGCGAGGCCGCTCGCCTGGCCCACCGACATCGCGGTGCGCACGTTGACCTGGAACAGGACCCGCTCGACCGCGATCGCCTGCGGTCGGAGCTCCGCCACCAGGCTCTCGAGCTCGGCCGCCAGTGCCGCGAGCCGGTTCTGCAGCGGATCGCCGCGATCGGTGCTGATCACCCCACACGCGACGGCCGTGAAGTCGGCGCCCTCGCGTGTGACGGCGCCGTACCCACAGCGCGACAGGCCCGGGTCGATGCCCAGCACGACTCCCGACGGATCGAACACGGGTTCGATGCTACGGCACCTCCGCGAGGCCTTCAGGGATGGCGGCCAGGGATCGAGTTCGGCGCGCGGCGATCCGGCGCGTCAGTCGCGCTTGCGGCGCTTCCGGCGCTTGAACAGGGATCGGACTGCGAGGAGCGCCACCAGCGCGGCGACGATGGGGACGACCCGTTTGATCAGCGCGTCGCTGGTGGCGTCGAGCAGGTCGACCGGCTGCGCCTCCGGCGAATTGATCGTGCGCACCCCACCGTTCTCCGAGGCGCCCGACGGTGAGACGGGCGCCGCCGCGCCGCTGACCGGCGCTGCCTCGGTCGGGACCGTCTCGGTCGGGGCCGTCTCGGGCGCAGCCGCGTCGTCGGCGAGGACCATGGCCTGGAGACACGAGGCGAACTGCCCGAGGAGCTTGCTCGACACGTCGGCCATCACACCCCGGCCGAACTGGGCGACCTTGCCGGTCACGTTGAGGTCGGTGTCGATCTTCACGAGCGTGCCGTCGCCGTCGGGCACCAGCGTGGCCGTGACGTTCGCCGACGCGTTCCCTTGGCCCCGAGTGTCACGCCCTTCGGCGTTGATCACCACACGCCGTGCGGCCTCGTCGGCCTCCACGATGCGCGCCGCTCCTTTGTACTGCGCGGTGATCGGACCGACCTTCACCTTCACGATCCCGCGGTACTCGTCGCCTTCGACCTCCTGGAGTTGCGCGCCCGGCATGCACGGCGCGATGCGCTCGACGTCGAGGAGCACCCCCCAGGCCACTTCGACCGGCACGGCCACACGGAACTCGTCTTCGATCTTCACGGGTGCTCCTGCATCGAACGAGGGTCAGGGGTTCTCGGGATCAGAGGTTGTCGAGGTCGCCGGGCGTGTCGACGTCGACCGGACTGCCCGTGTCGTCGCACGCCACCTCCACCACCGGGTGGCGTTGCATCAACACGCGGGCGCCGACGTCGCCGGTGAGCTCGTGCGCTTCGGACCAGAGGCTACGCGCCACCAGCACCGGGTTGCCCCGCTCACCTCCGTACGTGGCGACGGCCAGCTGCGCGCCGTCGCCGAACGCGGCGGCCAGGCGGCGATACGACTCCGCGCCCACCCGGGGCTGATCGGCCAGCCCGATGCAGACGGCACCGATCGACGCGTACCCGTCGAGTGCGTCGAGGGCGGCGCGCAGGCTGCGAGCGATGCCTTCTTTCCAGTGGTGGTTGTGCACGATGTCGACACCAGCGGGGACGGCCTTGTCGACCTCGCGGTGTCGGTACCCGCTCACCAGCAGCACGGGCGTCAAGCCGGAGCCGAGTGCCGCTTCCAGCGCCCAGGTGACCAGCGGTCGCCCCTGCCACTCCTGGAGGCACTTCGGGTCGTCGCCACCGAAGCGACTGCCCCGTCCCGCGGCGAACACCGCGATCCCCACGTCGAGCCCGAAGCCTCCGGGGAGCGGCGACGACCGTGGCTCCGCCGCCGTCGGGGCGAGACCGCCGGGGCCCCGGACGCTCGGTGGGTCGTAGGTCACCCCGAGACGTCCGGCCCCGCGCGCTCGATGGTGATCCGCAGCACGAGGCGCTGGTCGCGCTCCATCGCGGCGCGGTAGTCGTCCCAGTCGTCGTGCTCACCACGCAGCGATCGGTAGTACTCCACGAGAGGATCCATCGCTTCGGGGAGTGGCACGATCTCGGCGGTGCCGTCGATCTGGACCCATCGACCGTAGAAGCCGTCGCTCAGCACGCAGAGCGAGACCCGCGGATCGCGTCGGATGTTCTTGGTCTTGACCGCGGTCTGGCGGGTGCTGATCGCGATCAGGCCGTCGGCGTCGACCGCGCACGTGACGGGCGACATCTGGGCTGACCCGTCCTTGCGGTTCGTGAGCAACACGGCGTTGTGGTGCTCACGGACGAACTCGCGTGCCGCGTCGATCTCCATCGTTCGAACTTACCTTCACACCCATGAGCTCTTCACGTCGGTGGAGACCCTGCGCATCCTCGAGACCGCCACGCGAGCACGGGCGCACTTCGAACAGCCCGGCTGATCCAAGCGTTGCTTCGACGGCAGCGATGGGTGCGGATGCAGAACCGGATCAGCTCAGGAGTATGCGGCCGCCAAGACGTCGTCGGGGATGTCGAAGTTGGCGTAGACGTTCTGCACGTCGTCGTGCTCCTCGAGTGCATCGATGACGCGGAGCACCGACTTCGCCTTCGACGCCTCGTCCAGCTCCACTGCGGTGGTCGGAAGCATCGTGAGGTCGGCGCTGGTGACGGCGATGCCCGCCTCGTCGAGGGCGGTGCGCACCGAGTGGAGATCGCTGGCGCCGGTGGTGACCTGCCAGGTGTCTCCCTGGTCGGCGATGTCCTCGGCGCCGGCGTCGAGCGCGGCGAGCATGAGGTCGTCCTCGGTGGCGGCCGACTTCTCGAGGATGATCACGCCCTTGCGCTCGAACTGCCACGCGACTGCGCCCGGCTCGGCGAGCGAGCCGCCGTTGCGGGTGAACACGTTCTTCACCTCTGAGCCGGTGCGGTTGCGGTTGTCGGTGAGCACCTCCACGTACACCGCCACACCGTTCGTCGCGTAACCCTCGTACGTGATGCTCTCGTAGGTGACGCCTTCGAGCTCACCAGTGCCGCGCTTGATCGCCCGCTCGATGTTGTCCTTCGGCATCGAGCCGTCGCGCGCCTTCTGCACCATCGTGCGCAAGGTCGGGTTGGCGTCGACGTCACCGCCGCCGTCGCGCGCCGCCACTTCGATCTGACGGGCGAGCCGCGCGAAGAGCTTGCCGCGCGCCGCGTCGGCCGCGCCCTTCGCGTGCTTGATGGAATGCCACTTGGAATGACCACTCATGATTCGCTCACCCTCGTGATTCGCTGACGTCGTTGAGGAACAGCTGGTGGATCCGCAGATCGCCCGAGAGCTCGGGGTGGAAACTTGCGACGTAGGCGACACCTTCGCGCGCCAGCACCGGTCGGTCGTCATGGACGGCCAGCACCTCGACGCTCGAGCCGAGCCGCTCGATCCCCGGTGCCCGGATGAACACACCGTGGAACGGCCCGCCTGTCAGTCCGGCCACCGCGACGTCGGCTTCGAACGAGTCGCGTTGACGCCCGTAGGCATTGCGCCGCACCGAGATGTCGACGATCCCGAACGACTCCTGGTCGGGACGGCCGTCGAGCACCTCGCGCGCGAGCAGGATCATCCCTGCACACGTGCCGAGCACCGGGAGGCCGTCGGTCAGTCGCTCGTGGAGGGGCTCGCGCAGACCCGAGGTGTCGAGCAACTTGCTCATCGTGGTCGACTCCCCACCGGGGAGGATCACCGCGTCGAGCGCACCGATCGCCTCCGGGGTGCGGACCTCGACCGCGTCGACGCCGAGCGCGTCGAGCACCTCACGATGCTCTCGGAACGCCCCTTGCAGCGCGAGAACGCCAACTTTCATGTCGGGATCACTCGCTCGAACGCAGCGTCCCTACGCAGATCCGGGTCGCTCGCCGGCATCGCCTGGGGGCCTCACGTCGTCACCAGCCGCGGTCGGCGAGCTTCACGTCGAGGGTCGAGACCTGCTCGCCCCGCATCGCTTCGCCCAGACCGGTCGACACCTTGGCCACGATGTCGGCGTCGGCGTAGTGCGTGGTCGCCTCGACGATCGCCTTGGCACGGACCGCCGGGTCGTCGCTCTTGAAGATGCCGCTGCCCACGAACACCGCTTGCGCGCCCAGCTGCATCACCAGCGACGCGTCGGCCGGGGTTGCCAGACCACCCGCGCAGAACAGCGGGACGGGGAGCTCGCCGCGCGCCGCGACCTCCTGCACCAGCTCGATCGGCGCGCGCAGCTCCTTGGCCCAGCCGTACAGCTCGGCGGGATCCGCGGTGGTGAGCTTCCTGATGTCGCCGAGCACCGAGCGGAGGTGGTGGACGGCCACCGAGACGTCGCCGGTGCCGGCCTCACCCTTCGAGCGGATCATGCATGCACCCTCGCTGATGCGGCGCAGCGCTTCACCCAGGTTGGTCGCGCCGCACACGAACGGCACCGTGAAGGCCCACTTGTCGACGTGGTACGCGTCGTCGGCGGGGGTGAGCACCTCGCTCTCGTCGATGTAGTCGACGCCCAGTGCCTCGAGCACCTGCGCCTCGGCGAAGTGCCCGATCCGGCACTTCGCCATCACCGGGATGGTGATCGCGTCCTGGATCCCCTGGATCATCTCGGGGTCGCTCATCCGCGCCACGCCGCCGTCGCGCCGGATGTCGGACGGCACCCGCTCGAGCGCCATCACCGCCACCGCACCGGCGTCTTCGGCGATCCGGGCCTGCTCGGGCGTGACGACGTCCATGATCACGCCACCGCGCAACATCTCGGCCAGCCCCCGCTTGACGCGGACGCTCCCCATTTGCCGTTCAGCCACCGAGGCGGTCTCCCGTTCCGGCACGGAGCCGGCTGTGCTGTCACCCATGTCCGCCATGCTACGCGGCTACTTCTTCTTGGGCTTCGTGGTTGTCGTGGGTGCCGCGGTCGTGGCGGGCACGGTGGTCGGAGGCGGCGGTGGCGCGAGCTCCATGTCGACCGGACTCCCCACCGGCAGCAGCTCCACCCACGTGGGGCCGGGTCGCAGCAGGATCGGGATGCCGAGCGCATCCACATAGCGCGCAGGCTGGTTGCGGTCGGGACGGATCCAGCGGCCCGTGCGGACCGTGCCGTCGCTGAACACCCACACGTCGCCTTCACCGACCGTCAGGCCGTCGGCCTCACCCGGGTAGTCGGTGAACTGCACCACCACATTGGTCGGCGAGAGCTGGTTGCCGTTCGACGCAGTGTGCGGCGCGCCGTTCATCGATCGACGCCACACGCCGGCCGCGCCGTCCCACGCGTACGTGGGGTCGTAGCCGGGCGTGAACCCGACGCGGAAGCTCAACACGCCCTGCGCGAGCGAGGGCGGCGCGCCCTTGAGGTAGTACTGGAACAGCGGCGGGGGCGGCACCGGCTGCCCGCCGACCGCGAACAGTTGCGGGCCGAGTGCGTAGAGGTTGTGCGGCGCGTCACGCGGCGGTTGGTTCGGCGCGTTGCGCACGAGCACGTCCTGGTTGTTCTCGGTGACGATCGTGACCGGCGCCGCCGCTGCTGCATCGACGTTGATCGCCGCGCCGCCGGAGAAGGTGAAGATGCCACCCACCGGCCACACGATGTCGGGGTCGATCGCCCGCACCGAGCGCACCGGGCCGATCACGTCGGGGATCTGCGAGTTGAACATCGCGACGAGGCGCGTGATGTTGCCTTCGACGACTTCTTCGTAGACCACGTCGGCCTGGTCGAGCCCGGCCTGCGGGCGGGCGAACTCGGTGTTCTCGACCTTCACCGACACGGCTGGACGGGTGAGGCTCTGGCCCGACGGATCGTCGAGCCCGGTGAGCGGTGCGACGGGTGGCGCCGGCGCCGTGGTGGTGGTCGACGGTCGTGTCGTGGTGGTGGTCGACTTCTTCGCATCCGCTTTGTCGTCGCCACCTCCCGAGCAGGCGGCGAGACCGAGGCTCGCGACGACGACCACGGCCATCGCGACAATGCTGTTGTTGCGCTTCAACTACATCTCCTGGAGGCGGGCGATCCGGTCCTCGAGCGGCGGGTGGGTGTCGAACATGTTGTCGAACTTGCGTCGCTCGGTCTTCTCTGGCGCGGTCTCGAGCGGTTGCTCGATCCACATCTGTGCGGTGGCCTTCGTCGCGTTGTGCACGACGGCCTTGTCGTCGCGGAGCTTCTCCAGCGCGGAGATGAGGCCCGGCGGGTAGCGCGTGAGCTGCACCCCGCTCGCGTCGGCGAGGTACTCGCGGTTCCGGCTCATCGCGAACTGCATCATGTACGCCGCGAACGGCGCGAGCACGATCAACGCGAGGGCGAGGATCGCGATGATCCCGCCGAGGGGCGAGTTGTCGTTGCTGTCCCGACGGTCGCGCATCCCACCCCAGAACGCGAAGCGCAGACCGATGTCGCCGATGAGCGCGATCGCCCCGACCGCGACCACCGCCACGGTGGTGACGAGGATGTCGTAGTTCTTGATGTGCGAGAGCTCGTGCGCGAGCACGCCCTCGAGCTCGACCCGGTTCATCTTCTCGAGCAGGCCGGTGGTGACCGCGATGGCTGCGTGCTCCGGATTGCGCCCCGTTGCGAACGCATTGGGCGCGGGGTCGTCGACCACGTACAGGCGCGGCTTCGGCAACCCGGCGGCGATGCAGAGGCCCTCGACGAGGTTGTGGTACCGCCGATACTCCGCCTCGTCGGCGGGCTTCGCCCGACTGGCGGCCAGCGCGATCGAGTCGGACTTGAAGTACGAGAAGAACGCGATGCCACCGGCGACGATCACCGCGATGATGACGCCCGCCCAGCCGGCTTGGAAGAGCGCGGTGAGCGCGAGGGCCACGAGCGCGATGAGGCCGACGAACGCGGCCAGGATCACGAAGGTGCGTCGCTTGTTGCGCGCGATCTGCTCGTACACGATGGCGGGGTCGAGTCTGCGGGGGTCGAGTGGGGCCGCGAGGCGGGTCGGCGCGGGTTGCGCCTAGAACTGCACCTGCACGGGCTCCGTGTCGCCGGGCTCGGCGTCGAAGAAGTCGCGTGCGGAGAAGTTGAACATGTTGGCGAGGATCACCGACGGGAACTGCTGGATCTTCGTGTTGAAGGTCAGCACGCTGTCGTTGTAGAACTGCCGCGAATAGGCGATGCGATCCTCGGTCGACGTCACCTCTTCCTGCAGGTTCAGGAAGTTCTGGTTCGCCTTGAGGTCGGGATACGCCTCCGACACCGCGAAGAGGCTCTTGAGCGCGCCGCTCAGCACGTTCTCGGCCTGGGCCTGGGCGGCCGGACCCTGCGCGTTGATCGCGTTGGCACGGGCCTGGGTGACCGCTTCGAAGGTACCCCGCTCGTGCGCCGCGTAGCCCTTGACGGTCTCCACGAGGTTCGGGATGAGATCGTGACGACGCTTGAGCTGCACGTCGATCTGCGACCAGGCGTTGTCGACCCGGTTCCGCTTCGAGATCAGGCCGTTGTACGACAGGATGGCCCAGCCCACGAGGAGCACGACGAGCACGATGATCACGATGACGACGACGGTCATGCTTGCCCGCTCTCGTCGCTGCGCTCCGGGCCGCTCGGGCCACGCTCCGTTGCGCGCCGGGGTACCCGGCTTGCAGACACTTCGCTCATGGCTGGATTGTATGGGCGAGGCGCCCGATCCCTCTGTCAACCGCGTCGACCAGCAGGGCGTGGAGCTCGGGGTTCGCCGCCCCGATCACCGCCAGTCCGTGCGGGCGGGAGGAGCCGATCGCCGGGTGCTCGGCCAGCGAGCGGCCGTCGGCATGGGTGACCACGCCCCCGGCTTCCGCCACGATGAGTGCCGCGGCGGCCACGTCGTACGGGAAGTTCGTGCAGATCGCGCCCTCCCCCACCGCCACGAACGCGGCTTCGGTCTGCGGGACCTCGTCGACCACTCGCCTCCCGACGTCGACGTAGGCGTCGAGTTGGCCCGTGACCAGGCGGGTGAGGTTGAACGCGGCCGAGCCGAGGTCGAAGTAGCCCCCACCCATGCTGCAGCCGTCGACCAGCTCCTCGAGCACGATGCTCACGGGCATCAGCGGACGGCCCCGGAGCCCCGCGGTCCAGAACAGCGCGCTGAGGTCGATGTTGTCCGACGGCAGGATCGGGATCGGCGCCCCGGCCGCGGTCTGCGCCACGACGCCCTCGCCCCGGGCCGCATGGAAGCGATCGCCCGACTTCAGCTCGTGCACCACGCCGAAGCCGACGTCGCCGAGCCGCGCGTCTTCCGACGGCGGCACCACACCGATCGACACGACGCACGACTCGAGGCCGGCCGCCGCAGGCCGCGTGCCGTCGACGGGGTCGATCACGAGGAACGCGCGCGGGTGGCCGTAGGTGACGAGGCCGCGATCCTCGGAGTAGAAGCCGATGTCACCAGCAGCGCTGAGGCACTCCTCGACCACGAGCTCGGCGACCTCGTCGATGTGGAGCGTGGCGTCACCGCCGGGCGCGCGGCCGACGCGTGCGCGTGCCGCGGCAGTGCCGAGGAGCGGTGCAACCGCTTCACGTACCGCGGCGGCAACGTCGAGCGCGAGGTGGCGGAGCTCCTCGCTGATCGGTGGCGACGCGGTCACGACGCGACGAGCGAACGACCCCGCTCGTCGCGCGGGCTGGCGATGGCGCGTTCGTAGATCTTCACGAACCGCTCGGCGAGATGGGTCATCGAGAACTCGGCGGCGCGTGCGCGGCCGGCCACGATCAGGTCGTCGCGGGTGCGCTGGTCGTCGAGCGCGCGCCGGAGCGCCGCGGCGAGCGCGTCGGGATCCGACGGCGGCACGAGCAGCGCTTCCGAGCCGTCGCGGGCGACGGTGCGGTACCCGTCGATGTCGGACGCAACCACCGCCGTGCCGCTCGCCATGGCTTCGAGGAGCACGACCCCGAACGACTCGCCCTCGATCGCGGGGAAGCACGCGAGGCACGCGGCGCGGAGGCGGCTCGCCTTCTCGTCTTCACTCACGCGTCCGAGCCATTCCACGTTGGGTGGTGACGTGCGGCGCAGCTCCGGGGTCTGCGGGCCGTCGCCCACCACCCAGAGCGTGGCGTCGCGATCGAGTCGCGCGAATGCATCGAGGAGGACGGCGAGGCCCTTCCGCGGCTCGTGGCGTCCGACGAACATGATCGCGGGCCGGATCGGCGCGGGCCACGGCTCCGCGTGCTCGTACTGCGCGACATCGACACCGTTCGCGAGGATCTCGCACTCGGTGTGGAAGGTGAGCTCCACCTGGCGCGCCGCGTCGGCGGACACTGCCGTCGCGACCGACAGACGCTTCAACATCGGGCGCAGGCCGGTGCGGAACGTGTCGTACCAGCCGTTGCGACCGGAGCGGGCGGAGTGGAACGTGCCGACCGCCGGCAGCGTCGTGCCGACCAGCGCCGCGTGGTTGGCACCCGGCGCGAACGGTTCGTGGAGGTGTACGACGTCGGGCGAGAAGGACCGCAGTGCCTCGAACGTGCGGCGGGCGACCGCGCGCCCGCTCGCGATCGGCGCGACGGAACCGTTGCTCGGGATGCGGGTGCTCGGGCCGACGCTGACGATCCCGGCCATCGGCGGTGGGCCGTCGCACGGCGCGATCACGCGGGCGTCGACGCCCAACTCGCGGAGCGATCGGGCGAGCCCGAGGACCTGCCCCTGGACGCCGCCGACCAGCGACAGCGAATAGGGGCACGACAGCATCACCCGCAGTCGTGCTTCACCCTTCGGTCCGGTCGCGGCTCCCACGGACAGATCATCTCATTTCTCGCGCCGATCACCCCGAGTCGGCCGAAATCCTTCCGCTGCAACGACCTCCCGCTCGCGATTCGGCCCCCCGCACCGAGGTGCGGGGGCCCGTGTCGTCATGACGGTCGTGCCAGGTCTCCTGCGGTGTCAGCCGGTCAGCGAGGGCGGCACCACGACCGCAGGCGGAGCGACGGCTTGCGTCAGATCGATGTTCGGGGTGACGGTCTCGGAGAGACCAGGGATTCCAGTGCCGGGCAATCCGCCACCCGTGGTTCCACCAGGCGTCTGCCCACCCGGCGTCTGTCCAGGTGTGTCGCCAGTCGTGTCTCCAGGTGTGTCGCCGGGCGTGTCTCCGGGCGTGTCTCCCGGCGTCTCGTCGGGCGTGGCGTCGGTGTCGACCACGTTCGTGACGATGGTGACCGTGCAGTTGACCTTGCCGCCGCCGCCGTTGGCCGAGCCGTTGCACTGGTGAACAGTCACGGGGAGCGACGAGCTCACCATGCCGGACGCGTCGCAGTGCGAAGGAGACACCAGGCCACCGCCGTCACCGGAGTGGTTGCACTGGGTGATGGTGGCGCCGCTCGTCGTCGCGGGATACGGATTGCAGGTGTTCGGCGCGTTGCCGAGGCCGTCGTTGGCTTGGTTCTCGTTGCACTGGTTGACCGAGACCGCGGTGGCCGCCGCGGGCGAGTCGATCGCGATGTTGTTCGTGATGTGCACCGAGCATGCGATCGTGCTGCCGTTCCCGGCGGCCGAGCCGTTGCACTGGTTCACCGAGGTGATCAGGTCGGGCGACGACGTCGGCGCGCCACCGTTGACGGTCACGACCGAACCGGTCGTGGCCGCGCTCGCGGTCAGGGTGTTCACGATGACCACGTCGCACGTGACCGTCTGTCCGCCGCCGCCACCGACGCCATTGCATTGGTCGAACGCCACGTTCGCTGCCACAGCTGGGGTCGCGTTCGTCTGCAACACCGCCGCCGTCACGCCGACGCTCAAGGCGAGCGTCGCGAGCACGCTGCCCAGAGCTCTCCTGGGTCGTCGGCGCGCGAGCGTGCGCTCATTGAAGGGACTGGTCATCTCGCCGCTCCTCACAACAGGAGCGTTGAGGACCTTGGAAGGGTCCCCGAAGGGTCACCAGTTGGTGACAGGGCCGCCCGACCGGACCGGAGTCCGACGTCGCGAGCGCTCAGGTACCAAGAACATCGACACGCTGGTGCGCCATCTTGAGGACAGCGCCAGATCAGCTATCGGTCGCTGGGCCAGTTGGGTTGCATGAGGTGCCACTGCTCGGGCTGCGCTCGGATCAGCGACTCGAACTCGTGGGCGAGGGCCTGGGTGACGCGGGTGACGTCGTCGCGGATGCTGCCCTCGCGCTGGGTGGGGATCGGCGGGCTGATCACGAGGCGTTGATGACCATTGGGCTCGAAGTAGCACCCGACGGGGATGAGCGGCGCGCCGCTGCGCAGCGCCGTGAGCGCGGGACCGCCCGGCATCGTGGTGCGTTCACCGAAGAAGTCGACCTCGATCCCGTCGCCGGTGAGGTCGCGGTCGCAGAGGAGACACACCGCTTCGTTGTCGCCGAGCGCGCGCAGGACCTCGCTGCCGGCCGACGTCGACAGCGGGATCACGCGCATGCCGAGCTCGGCACGCGTGCGCACGAACCAGTCGAACAGCTCCGGTGGCTCGAGCGGCTCCGCGACGACCGCGACCGTCACACCCTGCGAGGCGAGCCATGCGCCGGCGAAGTCCCAGTTGCCGAGGTGTGGCAGCGCGAGCACCACCCCCTTGCCCGCGTCGAGCCCTGCACTGATGATCTCGTAGTTGACGACCTCGGTGTGTGAGTCGAGCCATTCGGGAGTCGCGCCGGGAAGGCGGAAGAGCTCGTAGAAGTAGCGACCGTACGAATCGAAGGTGCCGGCGACGGCACGAGTGCGATCACCCGACGACAGCGACGTGCCGCGCACGCGCTCGAGGTTGCGCTCGACCTGGCGTACGCGTTTGCCCATGAAGCCCAGGCCGACGACCTGCGCGAGGCCCCGCGCGATCGGCGCACCGACTCGCTCGGGGATCAGTCGTGCGACTTCTGCCCCGGCTCGATAGGCGTAGTACGAGCTGCGGCCGGCCACGGACGCGTCGACCTCGAGACGACGAGGGTCAGGGACGACGGGGTGACGAGCCCGACCGGCTGCGCGTGCTGCCGCCGGGCTGCGGCCGGCGAGCGGCCCACCACTCGGCCAGTGTGCCGGCGCGCGAGTCGTCGGACGTCGAACCGAACCGCGCGTGGCGGGTACGGCGCGTGCGACGCGCTCGCTCCGGTGTTGCCTGGCGCCACACCTTCACGAAGCGCTGCACCGCGGTGAACGCCGTGAGCACCAGCATGATCCAGAGGATCGGCACGAGGATGTCGAATGCGAGGCCGATGCCGAGCAGCACCATCCGTTCGGCCCGTTCCATGAGCCCACCGCGGGCGACGAAGCCGAGCGACTCCGCCCTGGCGCGCTCGTAGGTGATGAGCATCGAGAGGGCGAGGACCGCCATCACGAGGATCGGCAGGTGTGACCCCTCGTCGGCGAGGTACCACGCGACACCGAGGAAGATCACGGCGTCGGCGACCCGGTCGCAGACGGAGTCGAAGAACGCGCCGCGCGGCGTGGCACGTCCGCTCGTACGGGCGACCGAACCGTCGAGGATGTCGGGAAGGCCCGTGAGGATCAGGCCGAGCACACCCCAGAGGAGGTGGCCCGTTGCGACGGCGAATGCGGTGGCGACGGCGAAGCCGAGCCCGATCATCGTGAGCCCGTCGGCGGAGATGCCGGCCTTGCCGAGCCCCCGGCCGACCGGCTCCAACCCTCGCTCGACCGATGCTCGCAAACGGCCGTCGAGCATGTGGTGCTCCTCGGATGGACTGCATCAGGAGCGGGCGGACACGCCCACTCTCGGGTGTACGCAGCCACGCTACCAGCCCCTCCCCCGGCTTCCGGCGACAGGCCAGCGAGTCTCAACCCGAATCACGCCGCACGGCGGTGCGAGCCCGTCTCGGGTTTCTCGGATTTTCCCGATGTTCTTCGGGATCTGCCCGGATCGGGCGGATGAGTGTCATACCCGCGTGTTGTGATGGTCTCGATGTACAGCGTGACCGACCCCCTCGACGATCTCGACGAGCTACGGTGCCGGGAGACTGCCTGGCTCGAAGCACGCCACGACGAGTTGACGCGGGAGATCCGCCGC
>JBEVIU010000138.1:0-19460 GCA_040510575.1 Acidimicrobiia bacterium
ACGGCCCCGAAATCGGGCGGCCTACCATTGGTGCGGTGGTGCAGGGTCCCGCGCGCGACACCGAGCTTGCCGTTGGCGAACTGATGGACCGCGCCCTCGCGCTGGGGGCCTCCGCCCGCCGGCGCACCGCGCCGAACCCGTGGGTCGGGTGCGTGATCGCCGTCGACGGCGTCATCGTCGGTGAGGGAGCGACGCAGCCGCCGGGGGGCGCGCACGCCGAAGCGCAGGCGCTGGCGGCCGCGGGGGACCGGGCGAGGGGCGCGACTGCCTACGTCACGCTCGAGCCGTGCTCGCACCATGGCCGTACCCCGCCCTGCGCCGATGCCCTGGTCGACGCGGGGATCGCCCGCGTGGTGGTGGCGGTGCTGGACCCCGACCCCCTCGTCGCCGGGAGCGGCATCGCACGGCTCCGCGAGCGGGGTGTGCCGGTCGAGCTCGGGGTGCGCGCCGCTGCCGCGACCCATTCGCTCCGGCCGTATCTGGTCCACCGCAGCGCGGGCCGTGCGGCGACGCTGGTGAAGGTGGCGACGAGCATCGACGGGCGCATCGCGGCGTCCGACGGATCGTCGCAGTGGATCACCGGACCAGCCGCTCGCGCCGATGCCCACGAGTTGCGCGCCGACGCGCAGGCGGTGATGGTCGGATCGGGGACCGCACTCGCAGACCACCCTCGGCTCACCGTGCGAGAGGTCGCGGCGATGCCCGACCACCAACCGCTCCGTGTGCTGCTCGACGGCCGAGGCCGGGTGCCGGCCGAAGGCCCACTGTTCGACACGACGCTGGCGCCCACGCTGGTGCTCACCACCGACGCCGCGCCCGACGACGCCGTCGCGCGGTGGCTCGCGGCGGGCGCCAAGGTGCAGGTGCTGCCTGCTGCCGCCGGGGAGCGCGGGGTGGAGCTCCGCTCCGCACTCGAGCACTTGGCGGGGCTGGGTGTGCTGCAGGTGCTCGTGGAGGGCGGCGCGACCCTCGCGGGGTCGCTGCTCGGGGCGGACCTGGCCGATCAGGTCGTCGCGTACGTCGGGCCGACCGTGTTGGGAGCCGACGGCCGGCCGCTGTTCGACCTTCCCGGCCCCGCGACCATCGACGATGCCCCCCGATGGCGTCTCGCGGGCGTCGCCGCCCTCGACGACGACGTCCGCCTCGACTACGTGCCCGCCGTGTCGAACAGGGAGGCATAGCGATGTTCACGGGGATCGTCGAGGAGCTGGGCACCGTGCGCGGGGTCGTGCCGAACGAGGGGGGCGCCCGCCTGGAGGTCGCGGCCACGACCGTGCTCGACGACGCCGAGATCGGCGCGTCGATCTCGGTGAACGGCTGCTGCCTCACCGTGGTTGCCCTGGGCGAGGGGTGCTGGGCCGCCGATGCGGTCACCGAGACGCTCGCGCACACGTCGCTCGGCAGTCTCAGGGCGGGTGACCGCGTGAACCTCGAACGACCGGTCCGCCTGGCCGATCGCCTCGGTGGTCACCTCGTGCAGGGCCACGTCGACGCCGTGGGCGCGGTGCGGGCCCGCACCCCGGAGCCCGACGGCTCGGTTCGGGTCGAGGTCGTCGCGCCGCTCGACGTGCTGCGTTACATGGTGCACAAGGGCTCCGTCACGGTCGACGGCGTCAGCCTCACCATCGCCGCGCTGGGGCCCGACTCGTTCACCGTGGCCGTCATCCCGCACACTCTTGTGGTGACGACGCTCGGGTTCCGTGAGATCGACGACGCGGTCAACCTCGAAGTGGACGTGCTCGCCAAGTACGTCGAGCGCCTCGTGGGCCCGCAGGGGTCGACGCCACCGAGACCAGCGCCGATGAGACCAGCGCCACCGAGACCAGCGCCAATGAGACCAGAAGGAAGCTGAGGCTCAGATGCCGTTCGCCGAGATCGACGAAGCCGTTGCCGCGGTCGCGCGCGGCGAGATCGTGATCGTGGTCGACGACGCCGACCGCGAGAACGAGGGCGACCTCATCATGGCGGCCGAGAAGATGACGTCCGAGTCGATGGCGTTCATGATCCGCCACACGAGTGGCGTGATCTGCATGCCGGTCGAGGGCGAACGCCTCGACGACCTGCGCCTCCCGCTCATGGTCGCCGACAACACCGAGGCGCAGCGCACCGCGTTCACCGTGTCGGTCGACGCCCGGCACGGCACCTCCACCGGGATCAGCGCAGCCGATCGGGCCACCACCATCCAGACCATCCTCGATCCCGCGACGCGCCCCGACGACCTCGCGCGCCCCGGGCACATCTTCCCGCTGCGCTACCGCGAGGGCGGCGTGCTCAACCGCGCCGGTCACACCGAAGCGGCGGTCGACCTGGCCCGCCTCGCGGGGCTCGAGGCCGCGGGAGTGCTCGCCGAGGTGGTCAACGACGACGGCACGATGGCGCGGCTTCCGGATCTGGAGGTCTTCGCGGCCGAGCACGGCCTGGTGATGATCTCGATCGCGGACCTCATCCGCTACCGGCGTCGGCGCGAGAAACTGGTCCGCCGGGTGTCGGAAGCGCGGATCCCGACGCGCCACGCCGATTTCACTGCGTACGTCTACGAGTCGTTGCTCGACGGCGCCGAGCACTTCGTGTTCGCGCTCGGCGAGGTCGCGGGCGCCGACGACGTGCTCGTGCGGGTGCATTCCGAGTGCCTCACCGGTGACGTCTTCGGCTCGCTGCGCTGTGACTGCGGGGTGCAGCTCGACCTCGCGCAGGAGATCATCGCGGCCGAGGGTCAGGGCGTGGTCATCTACCTGCGCGGGCACGAAGGTCGCGGGATGGGGCTCGGCAACAAGCTCCACGCGTACTCACTGCAGGACAAGGGCCGCGACACGGTCGAGGCGAACGTCGAGCTCGGCTTCCACGCCGACTCGCGCGAGTACGGCATCGGCGCGCAGATCCTCGTCGACCTCGGCATCACCACCATGCGGCTCCTCACCAACAATCCGGCCAAGCGCGGCGGGCTCGAGGGCTACGGTCTCTCGATCGTCGACCGGGTGCCGCTGAAGGTCACGCCGAACATCGAGAACATCCGGTACCTGCGCACGAAGCAGGAGAAGATGGGTCACATCCTCGACATCGAGCGCGACGACGCCGACGAGCTCGGCGGCGCGTAGCCACTCGACCAGCACCGGCGATCAGAGCACAGGCCACCAGACCATGGGTTCGTACACCGAGTTCGAGGGCTCGCTCGACGCGAGCGGCATGCGGATCGCGATCGTCGCGGCCCGCTTCAACGACCATGTCACGAAGCCCCTGTTGGAAGGCGCGATCGACACGCTGCGCGACCTGGGCCTCGACGACGTCCCCGTGTGGTGGGTCCCCGGCGCGTTCGAGATCCCACTCGCCGCCCAGCGGCTCGCGCCGGGGTGCCACGCGGTGATCTGCCTGGGCGCGGTGATCCGGGGCGACACACCGCACTTCGACTACGTGGCGGGGGAGTGCGCGGCGGGCATCCAGCGCGTCGCGCTCGACACCGGCACGCCGATCGTCTTCGGTGTGCTCACCATCGACACCCTCGACCAGGCGGTCGAACGCACCGGCGGGAGTGAGGGGCACAAGGGTGCCGAGGCCGCGCGCACGGCAGTCGAGATGGTGAGCCTGCTGCGCCGGCTCACCGACCCGCACGCTCCCGAGCCCGCTCCAGAGCCCGCTCCAGAGAAGGATCGATGATGCTCCGCCTCGTGCTCCCCAAGGGCTCGCTCGAACGTCAGACCATGCAGCTGTTCGAAGACGCCGACCTCACCGTGTCGCGCGGCTCCGACGTCGACTACCGCGGCACGATCGACGACCCCCGCGTCGCCGAGGTGCGCGTGCTGCGCCCCCAGGAGATCCCGGTGTACGTCGCCGAAGGTCGCTTCGACATCGGCATCACCGGTCGCGACTGGATCGAGGAGCGCAACGCCGAGGTCGTCACCCTCTCCGAGCTGCACTACTCGAAGGCCACGGCTCGCCCGATCCGCGTCGTCCTCGCGGTGGGGGCCGACTCGACCGCGCAGTCGGTGGCCGACCTCCCGGCGGGGCTCGTCGTGCACACGGAGTACCCGGAGCTCACGCGGCGGTACTTCGCCAAGCACGGCGTCGACGCCGACGTGCAGCTCTCGTACGGCGCGACCGAGGCCAAGGTGCCCGACATCGCCGACGCGGTGGTCGAGATCACCGAGACCGGACGTGCGCTGCGCGCCGCGGGGCTCCGCATCCTCGACACCATCCTCGTGTCGTACACCGAGCTGGTCGCGAACCCGGCGGCGTACCAGGACCCGGAGAAGCGCAAGGCGATGGAGCAGCTCCAGATCCTGCTCACGGGCGCGCTCGAAGCGCGCGGGCGGGTGCTGCTCAAGCTCAACGTCGAGGCGACCGAGCTCGACGCGGTGATCGCGCTGTTGCCCGCGCTCAAGTCACCGACCGTGTCGCAGCTGTTCGGGGCCGACGGCTACGCGGTGGAGACGGTGGTGGCGAAGAGCGAGATCAACACGTTGATCCCTGCGTTGAAGGATGCCGGCGCGATGGGGATCATCGAGTTGCCCATCGCCAAGATCGTGCACTGAGCACCGTGGCGAAGGGGTCGCGATCGAACGGACGCGTGATCGCGTTCGACGAGCCTCGTGGGCTCGGCGAGGTCGAAGACGACCAAGGTGTCCGGTACCCGTTCCACTGCACCGCGATCGCCGACGGCACACGAACGATCGCCGTTGGTCGCGCCGTCGAGTTCCGGGTGGTGACGGGCCCGATCGGCACTCGCGAAGCTGCCGAGGTCACGCCCCGCATCGAGGCAGGCTGAGTCAGGCCTCGTCGCGCATGCTGTTCGCGACCTGGACGTAGGCCATGCGGAGCTGGCCGAGAGCGTCGCGCAGCGGCTCGTCGTTCGGGTGGAGGCGGTCGCCCAGGCCCTCGACCAGTGCCGCCAGCGCGTCGATGGCCAATCCGGCCTCCACGAGGCGGGGCTCGGTGGGGGTGCCGTCGGGGGCGGGATCGGGGGTCAGGTGCAGCACCGCCAGCTGCCAGATCCCCACGGCGTGGTTGGCGATGATGTCCACCACCGGGACCGACGACAGCTCCTCGCGGGCCCGGCGCATCTCGGCCTCGAGCTCCTCCGCTCCAGGCTCCGCCCCGCCCTGGTACCCAGCGCCGAATCCCTGATCGCCAGGGCTCGGCTGGCTCGGCTGGGGGGTCCGTTCCGGCTCGTGCTCACCCGAAGGCGTCCAGAGGCTGCTCACGCGGTAACCTTTCCGGCCAGACAACAAGTGGGACGCGTCCCCACCCGGCCACCTGTCACTGTGTCCAGCCACTATCGCAGATGGTGCTGCAATCGGTGCACTGTGCGCCCGGGTCCGTGCATTCGCTCGACGGCCTCACGGGGTCGTTCGCGTGAGTACGGCGGACGCGACCTGCGTCCGCCGTCGTCGCGTTCGCCCGCCTGTGTGCGTGTGTGCGCGACGATGGGGGAAGACCCATTCGATGACACCCTCGGGAGTTCGATGCAGCAGGTGACGAGATAGCCACTCACGAGGTTCGGATCAACGATCGGATCCGAGCCCGCGAGGTGTTCCTGGTCGGGAGCGACGGCGAGCAGCTGGGGGTGAAGCCCCTTCCTGAAGCCCTCGCGCTCGCGCGGGAGCTCAGCCTCGACCTCGTCGAGGTGGCGCCCAACGCCAATCCGCCGGTGTGCCGGGTCATGGACCACGGCCGCTACGTGTACGAGCAGGAGCAACGCCGGAGGAAGTCGAAGGGCAAGTCGACCAACGTCGTCATCAAGGAGATGAAGTTCAGGCCCAAGATCGACGAGCACGACTACGTGACGAAGATGAAGCACGTGGGACGGTTCCTCGGCGAGGGCAACAAGGTGAAGCTCACGATCATGTTCCGGGGCCGCGAGATGGCTCACCCCGAGCTCGGCATGCGCATCCTGCGTCGCATCGCCGAGGACCTGAACGAGATTGCGGTCGTCGAGACCGACGCTCGCCAGGACGGGCGGAACATGACCATGGTGCTGCACCCGCTCAAGAAGGACGGCGGGGCCGGGCGCAAGCCCAAGGCACCCGCCGATGTGGGCGCCGCACCGGCGGCGACCGCGACCCAGACGGCAACACCGGCTGGGACACAGACCGCAACACAGGCCGAGGCGCCCGCCCCACCGGCGGCGTCCGACAACGGAGCAGCGTGATGCCGAAGATGAAGACGCACCGCGGTGCGGCGAAGCGGTTCAGGGTGACGGGCACGGGCAAGATCGTCCGTCGCAAGGCGAACCGCTCACACCTGCTCGAGAAGAAGCCCACCAAGCGCACGCGCCGCCTCGCCCGGGAGGCGGAGGTGACCGGCGGCGACAAGAAGCGCATCGAGCGCATGCTCGGCATCTGAGCCGACCCTTCGTCTCGCCGACGATCCGTTCGTCACCGCACTCAACCAGGAGCCAACGATGGCCAGGGTCAAGCGATCCGTCCACAGTCAGAAGCGTCGCCGCAAGGTCCTCGAGGCCGCCTCCGGGTATCGCGGATCTCGGAGCCGGAGCATCCGCAAGGCCAACGAGCAGGTCATGCACTCCGGGAACTACGCGTTCCGTGACCGCCGCGCGCGCAAGGGTGAGTTCCGCCGGCTCTGGATCGTGCGCATCAACGCGGCATGCCGGCAGCACGACATCTCCTACTCGCGCTTCGTCGCGGGATTGAAGGCAGCGGAGATCGACGTCGACCGCAAGATCCTCGCCGACATCGCGGTGCGCGACGACGCCGCGTTCGGCGCGCTGGTCGTGGCCGCCCGCGAGGCTCTCGAAGCCGCCTGACCGTGACGGCGGCACTCGGGCCGCGTCACTCGGAGGTCCGCCGCCTGCGCGAGCTCCTGCGCGACGCGCGGGTGCGTCTCGTCGAGCAGGCCTTCGTCGTCGAGGGCCCGCGCGCCATCGATGCCGCGCTCGACCACCACGTCGAGCTCGAGGCCACCTACCTGGCTCCGGGTGCGGAGCAGTCCTTCGCGCCGCTGGTCGCGCGCCTGCGCGCGGCAGGCGTACGGATCGAGCAGCTCAAAGACGGCGTGCTCGAACGCGTGGGGAGCACGGTCACGCCGCAGCCTGTGCTCGCGGTCACCGCGATCCCGCGTCAGGATCCCGCCGTACTCCGCGACGACGGCCTCGTGCTCGTCGCCGTCGAGGTGCAGGACCCCGGCAACGTGGGTGCGCTCCTCCGCAGCGCGGCTGCGGCGGGTGCGGCGGGAATCGTGCTCAGTGCAGGATCCGTCGATGCGTACAATCCCAAAGTCGTGCGTGCCTCGGCGAGCGCGATCTTCGGTCTTCCGATCTTGAGCGAGTACGGGCCCCAGAAAGGCTGGACGGTGATGGACGCGCTGGACGCGCTGCGGGACGCCGGTCGTGCGTGCTTCGGTACCCGCGCCGCCGACGGCACGCCCTACGACACCGCCGATCTCGCCGCCCCGGCCGCGGTCCTGTTGGGGAACGAGGCACGCGGCCTCGATGCCACGCTCGACGGCCAGCTCGACGGCTGGCTCACCATCCCGATGGCGGGCCGCGCCGAGTCGCTCAACGTGGCCATGACCGGCACCGTGCTCTGCTTCGAGGCGGCGCGCCAACGAGCGGCGAGGACCACACCGGGTCGGCGCTCCCCGGGCGCCCCTTTCCCGGGCGGAGCCCGGCCGTGACCCTCGCCGAGCTCGAAGCGCTCCTGGCATCGGCCGGCCCGGCGATCGACGACCTGGCGCAGACGCCGAGCCTCGACGAGCTCGCGGCCGCGGAGCGCGCCCTGCTCGGCCGGGGGTCGCCGATGTCACGCGCGAACGAGGGGATCAAGGACCTCGACGCCACGGACCGCCCGGCCGCCGGCAAGGCCGTCGGCGCCTACAAGGCGCGCGTCAGCGCCGCGGCCGAGGCCCGTCGCACCGACCTGGAAGCTGCGGCGGCCTCGGAGGCGCCCCGCGACGCGCTCGACCTCACGCTCGGCGGTCACGCTCGCCCTCACGGCCACCTGCACCTCGTCACCCAGGTGCAGCGCGAGCTCGAAGACATCTTCTGCGGCATGGGCTACCTCGTGATGGAGGGTCCCGAGGTCGAAGACGACTGGCACAACTTCGAAGCCCTCAACATGGTGCCTGGGCACCCGGCGCGCTCGCTGCAGGACACCCTGTACGTGGAGCTGGGGGAGCCCGAGCAGGTGCTGTTGCGCACGCACACGTCGCCGGTGCAGATCCGCACGATGGAGACGATGCGTCCGCCCATCTACGTGGTGGCGCCCGGGCGGGTGTACCGCAACGAGACCCTCGACGCCCGCCACTCGCCGGTGTTCCACCAGATCGAGGCGCTGGCCGTCGACCACGACATCACACTGGCCGACCTGTTCGGCACGATCGAGACGTTCGTGCGGGCGATGCTGCACGACGAGCGCATCCGCACCCGCTTCCGTCCCGACTTCTTCCCGTACACGGAGCCGTCGGCCGAGCTCGCGGTGAGTTGCATCTTCTGCGACGGCGCGGGATGTCGGGTGTGCTCGCAGACCGGATGGATCGAGCTCGGCGGCTGCGGGATGGTCGACCCCAACGTGCTGCAGGGCGTCGGCATCGATCCCGAGGAGTACTCCGGGTTCGCGTTCGGGTTCGGGCTGGAGCGGATTGCGATGATCCGCTACGGCATCGACGAGATCAAGACGTTCTTCGACGACGACGTCCGATTCCTGGCGCAATATTGATGCACCCAATTCCGATGAGTCAGGTCTGATGCGCGCACCGCTGTCCTGGATCCGCGAGTTCACGCCGGTCGACGCGCCGGTCGCTGAGCTCGTCGCCGCCCTGAACCAGCTCGGGCTCGAGGTCGACGGCGTCGAGCAGCCGGGTGAGGAGATCACCGGCGTGATCGCGGCGCGCGTGCTCGACGTCGTGAAGCACCCCGACGCCGACAAGCTCTCGCTCGTCGACCTCGACTTCGGTGCCGGCACCACTCGGGTCGTGTGTGGCGCGCCGAACGTGGTCGCGGGCATGGTGGCGCCGTTCGCGCCGTCGGGTGCGACCCTGCCGGGCGGCTTCACCCTGGAGCGACGCAAGATCCGCGGCCAGGTGTCCGACGGCATGCTCTGCTCAGCCAAGGAGCTCGGGCTCGGTGACGACCACTCGGGCATCGTCTCGCTCGACGCCGACACCGAGCTCGGTGCCGACGTGCGCGCGCTCCTCGGCCTCGACGACGTCATCTTCGATCTCGCCATCACGCCGAATCGCCCCGACGCGATGTGCATCATCGGCGTGGCGCGCGAGCTCGCCGCGCACTTCTCGCTCCCGCTCGACGTCCCCGAGCCGCAGGCGCCCACGACCTCGGGCGTCGTGAGCGACATCACGGTCGCCATCGACGCGCCCGATCGCTGCCCCCGGTACCTCGGGCGCGTCGCGCGAGTCGCCATGGGTCCGTCACCGGCATGGATGGCGCAACGGCTGGTCAAGGCCGGCATGCGTCCCATCAGCAACGTCGTCGACGTCACCAACTACGTGCTGCTCGAGCGCAACCAACCACTGCACGCCTTCGACCTCGCCCGGCTCGCAGGCCGCGGGATCGTGGTGCGGCTCGCGGCCGACGGCGAGACCATGACCACACTCGACGGTGTCGAACGCGTCCTCACCGCCGAAGAGCTCCTGATCTGCGACGGCCAGGGCGCGCCACAGGCCATCGCGGGGATCATGGGCGGCTCCACGTCGGAGGTGTCCGACGCGACCACCGAGATCCTGCTCGAATCCGCGTACTTCGACCGGCTCGGCATCGCCCGGTCCTCGAAGCGCCTCAAGCTGCGAAGCGAGTCCAGCGCCCGGTTCGAGCGTGGCATCGATCCCGACGCGATCGCGGTGAACGCCGAACGCGCGATGGAGCTCCTCGTCGCGGTCGCGGGCGCCCAGGTCGCCGGTGACGCCGTCGACGAGTACCCGGCGCCGGTCGAGCGGGCACAGATCCGCGTGCGCACCTCGCGGGTCAATGCGCTGCTCGGCACCGACCTCGACGCCGAAGACGTGTGGGACGCGTTGGCGCCGCTCGGCATCGATCTGGATGCGGATCCCGACGGCGACACGGACAACGGCGCCGGTGCGCTGATCGCCACGGTGCCGTCGTTCCGGCCCGACCTCGACCGCGAGATCGATCTGGTGGAGGAGGTGGCGCGCCGCATCGGCTTCGACCGCATCGGGCGCACCCGCCCCGACACCCACGGACAGGTCGGCATGCTGTCGGCCCGTCAGCGTGACCGTCGCACCGTCGCCGATGCGCTCGTCGGGCTCGGGCTCTCGGAGGCGATCACCCTCTCGTTGGTGGCGCCGGCCGACCTCGAGCGTGCGGGTGCACCGACGGATCGGATGATCCGCGCGAGCAATCCGTTGCGCGCGGAGGAATCGGTCCTCCGCACGGGCATCCTGCCCGGGCTGCTGCGCGCCGTCGCGTACAACCGGTCGCACGGCCTCGCCGACATCGCGCTGTTCGAGCAGGGTCGCGTCTTCCTCGCGCCGCTCACCACGAACGGGGTGCCGCTGCCCGACGAGCCCGAGCACGTTGCGGCCGTGGTCGCCGGCGTCGTGCGCCGCTCCCCGGTCGAGGCCGACCGCCCGGTCGACGTGCACGACGCAGTCGATGCGTTGCACGCGGTGGCCGACGCACTGCACGTGCTCGAGCTCGAGCTGATCGCGGCCGACACGCCGGGCTACCGACGCGGCCGCTCGGCGCGCGTGATCGCAGGAGGCCGCGACGTGGGTGCGGTCGGTGAAGTCGCGGCCGACGTGCTGGACGCATTGAATCTCGTGTCGCCGGTCGTCGCGTTCGAGCTGGATGCCGGCGCGCTGGCCGATGCGCCACGGCGCGCGCAGACCTACGTTGCCCCCTCGCGCTTCCCCGCCTCGCTCGTCGACCTCGCGTTCGTCGTCGACGAGTCGGTCCCGGCTGCGGCGATCGAGCGCACGCTCCGACGCGCGGGTGGCGACGCCCTGGAAGACGTCCGATGCTTCGACGAGTTCCGGGGCGACGCGCTGGGCGACGGGCGCCGCAGCCTGGCGTTCAGCCTGCGCTTCCGGTCGGCCGAGCGCACGCTCAGCGAGATCGATGTCGCGACGCTGCGCAGGCAGGCAATCGACGCCGTCGTGGCAGCGCACAGCGCGACGCTGCGCGGCGCCGACTCGTAACAACCCATGGCCGAGCCCTTCGTCCACCACGTGCGGCCGCGCTACGCGGAGATCGACGTGCAGGGCGTGGTGTTCCACGCCCACTGGCTCACCTTCTTCGACGAGGCGAGCACCCGCTTCTTCGCGTTCATCCGATCGCTTCCCGCTCCGGTCGTCTTCCGCGACTTCGACGTGATGGTGGTGAAGGCACAGCTCGAATGGCAGGGGTCGGCGCACTTCGAGGACGATCTCGCGATCGCGGTGGTGCCGACCCGACTCGGGACGTCGTCGTTCGATCTCACGTACACCGCCACCGTGGAGGGTCGCCCGACCTGTGTCGGCATCGTCACCTACGTGTCGGTCGTCCCCGGGACCGCAGACCCCGTCACCATCCCCGACGTGATCCGCGCCGCGTTGGAAGGAGCACAATGGGAGGGTGGCGATCCGCCCGCCGGTTGACGATCTCTACCGGACACTCGGTGTCGATCGCCGCGCCACGCCCGAAGACCTCACCGCTGCGTTCCGACGCCGAGCGCGCGAGCTCCACCCCGACGTCCGTCTCGATCTCGCTCCGGATCCCGCCGCCGACGAGGCGTTCAAGCAGCTGAGCCAGGCCTATTCGGTGTTGCGCGACCCGCACCAGCGGGCGCGCTACGACGCCGGTCTCGACGTGCGACCGGTGGCGCCTTCGTCGCCGAACGGGTCGCGGGAGACCCCGTCGGTACCGGTGCCGGCGTCGGCGCTGATCCGGGATCGTCGACTCACGCGACGGGGGGCCCGGTGGGTGGTGGCCGGAGGCGCGGCGCTGTTGGTGCTCGGAATGATCGCGGCTGCGTGGGTCGTCACGCTCCAGCGTCGCGACGCCGACCTCCTGGCGAGCGGCGTGCCAGCGAAGGCGGTGGTGGTCCAGGCCGACGGCCGCCGACTGCTCGAGTTCCAGACCCGGTCGGGCGACACGGTCCGCGCCGAGGAGGCGACCAAGAGCGGCGTGGAGCAACCGGCGCCGGGCGACGTCGTCGGCATCCGCTACGACCGGTCGGACCCCAGCCAGGTGGTGATCGACACGTCACACACCGCTCGGAACGTCACGCTGTGGATCGTGGCGGTGAAGTTCCTGGCCGGCGGCGCATTCCTCCTGTGGTTCGGCGTCCGCCGGCTGCGTGCCTGAACGGGATATACCTTCCTTCGCTATGCAGTCTGCTGTATAGTATGCGACATGGCGTATCGAGCTGCGGTGCTGGGAGGGTCGGGTTATGCGGGAGCCGAGCTGCTCCGGCTGCTGGCCGGCCATCCCGAGATCGAGGTGGCCCTGGTCACGGCCGACTCCAACGCCGGTACCGCCGTGGCCGACCTGTACCCGTCGTTGGCGACCGCGTACGAGGGGCTCGTGTTCGAGCGCCTGATGTTCGAGAGCGGCGCGCAGGCGGTGGCCGGCCTCGACCTCGTGTTCCTCACGCTGCCGCACGGGCAGTCGCAGGCCATCGCCGGATCGCTGGTCGACACCGTCGGTCACGTCATCGACCTCGGGGCCGACTTCCGCCTTCCGCAGCCCGAGTACGAGCAGTGGTACGGCGAGACGCACACCGCGCCTGACCTGATCGGACGCTTCACCTACGGGATGACCGAGCTGTACCGGCCGGAGCTGGCCGACGCGCGCCACGTGGCCGCGCCCGGCTGCTACCCGACGACTGCATCGCTCGCTCTGGCGCCGCTGCTCGCCGCAGGTCTGGTCGAACCGACGGGCATCGTGGTCGACGCGGTGTCGGGCGTGTCGGGCGCCGGACGCGCCCTGAAGGCGACGAGCCTGTTCGCCGAGGTCAGCGACAACGTGAACGCCTACGGGCTCCTCACCCATCGCCACACGGCCGAGATGGAGCTCGCGCTCGGCCACGTCGCGGGGCAGGCGGTGCAGGTGCTGTTCACGCCGCACCTCGTGCCGATGTCGCGGGGGATCCTCGCCACCTGTTACGCGCGGCCCGCCGTCGACGGTCTCGACACCGCGTCGCTGCTCGAGCGGTACACCGCCTACTACGCCGACGAGCCCTTCGTGGTGGTGAGCGAGCGCCCGCCCAGCACCAAGGCGACGCTCGGCTCGAACTCGGTGCACCTCACCGTGCGCTACGACGAGCGCACCAACACCGTGCTCGCCATCGGCGCGCTCGACAACCTCACCAAGGGTGCGTCGGGCCAGATGCTGCAAGACGCCAACCTGCTCCTCGACCTCCCCGAGACCCTCGGTCTCCCGACCACCGGACTCATGCCGTGATCACATCCGTGCCCGGCTTCGTCGCCGGCGGCCTCGCGAGCGGCATCAAGTCGTCGGGCGCGCCCGACCTCTCGATGGTCGCCACCACCGACCACCGCCCGGTCGCGGCCGCAGGCGTGTTCACCACCAACCTCGTCGCGGCGGCGCCGGTGCAGGTCTCGCGTCGCCACCTCGTCGACGGCCACGCCGCGGCCGTGGTCCTCAACTCGGGCAACGCCAACGCCGCCACCGGCGACGCCGGCCGGGCCGACGCGCTGCGCATGTGCGAGCTCACCGCGGCATCGCTCGGGTGCGCGACCACCGACGTGCTCGTGTGCCAGACCGGCCTCATCGGGATCCCGATGCCGATGGCGCCGGTCGAAGCGGGCATCCCTCTGCTCGGCGCGCAACTGTCGGCCGACGCCGCCGGGGGTCTCGCGGCCGCCGACGCGATGCTCACCACCGACACCATCCGCAAGCAGACCCTCGTCGAGCTCGACCTGCCGCCCTTGCCGTTCAGCCACGGAGGCGGTTCGCCGTTCAGCCACGGAGGCGGGTCGCCGGTGACGATCACGGTGGGTGGGATGGCGAAGGGTGCGGCGATGCTCGCGCCGGCCATGGCCACCATGCTCGCGGTGCTCACCACGGATGTCGCGGTCGAGCCCGACGCGCTCCAGGTGCTGTTGCAGGGCGCGGTGGCGGGGAGCTTCAACGCGCTGGTCGTCGACGCGTGCACGAGCACCAACGACACCGTGCTCGTGCTCGCCAACGGCGCCGCCGGGAACGAGACCATCACCCGCGACAGCGGGCCCGCGTTCCATCTCCTCGGCGAAGCCCTCACCGCCGCCTGCAAGGACCTCGCCCACCAGATGGCCGCCGATGCCGAAGGCGCCACGAAGCTCGTCGCACTCACCGTGCGCGGCGCCCGCACCGCGGCCGACGCCCAGCGCGCCGCCCGGACGGTGGCCAGCAGTCAGTTGGTGCAGTGCTCGCTGTACGGCCAGGACCCGTACTGGGGTCGGGTGCTGTCGGAGCTCGGCGTGAGCGGGGCGTGGTTCGATCCCGAACGGGTCGACATCGCGTACCAGGGGATCACGGTGTGCCGCGACGGGATCGCGTGCGAGCACGATGCGGCAGCACTCGCCGAGCGCATGGCCGAACGCGACATCGAGATCGTGTGCGATCTCCGCACCGGACATGGTGAGACGACGATGCTGTTCACCGACCTCACCCACGCGTACGTCGACGAGAACATGGGCACCAGCTGATGGACGTTCACGGGAAGGCGGCGATCCTCGCCGAGGCGCTGCCGTACATCCGCGAGTTCTCGGGCAAGACCGTCGTGATCAAGTACGGCGGTCACGCCATGGAGGACCCCGCCCTCGCCGATCTCTTCGCGCAAGATGTCGTCCTCATGCGACTCGTCGGCATGAACCCGGTCGTGGTGCACGGCGGCGGGCCGCAGATCAGCGACCTCATGCACCGGCTCGGCAAGAAGTCCGAATTCGTCGACGGCCTCCGGGTCACCGACGCGGAGACGGTCGACATCGTCCGCATGGCGCTGGTCGGCAAGGTCAACCGCGAGGTGGTCGGCGCGCTGAACCAGCACGGCTCGTACGCGGTCGGCTTGTCGGGCGAGGACGCGGGTCTGATCAAGGTCGACATGCGTGACGAGCGGCTCGGTTTCGTGGGTGACGTGCGGGAGATCAACCCGGCGATCGTGGAACGGCTCATTCGTGAGGAGCTGATCCCGGTGATCGCCACCATCGGCGTCGACGTCGACGGCCAGGCGTACAACGTGAACGCGGACACGGTCGCCGGCGCAATCGCGGAGGCGCTCCAGGCCGAGAAGCTCGTGTACCTCACCGACGTCGCGGGGCTCTACGCCGACTACCCCGACGAGTCGTCGCGCATCTCGCGCATCGACGTCGACGGGCTCACGTCGATGCTGGACGACGGCACCGCCGACGGCGGCATGATCCCGAAGCTGCAGTCGGTCGTGCACGCGCTGCGCGCCGGCGTGAGCCGGGCCCACATCCTCGACGGTCGCGTTCCACACGCGCTCCTGCTCGAGTTCTTCACCCGGGAGGGAATCGGGACGATGGTGGTCAACGAGCTCGATCGGCTCGACACATGAGCGCCGCAACGAGGTTCGAGGAGATCCGCGAGCTCGACGCCGAGCACGTGATGCAGACCTACGGGCGTCTCCCGGTCGCGTTCGTGCGCGGTGAGGGCACACGGCTCTGGGACACCGAAGGCAACGAGTACCTCGACTTCCTCGGTGGGCTCGCAGTCGTGTCGCTCGGGCACGCGCACCCCCAGGTCGCCGATGCGCTCGCCGAGCAGGCGCGCACGCTGTTGCATGTGTCGAACCTCTACTACAACGAGGTGCAGCCCCAGGTTGCCGCCCGTCTCGATGCGCTCCTCGGCGGCGACGGGCGCGTGTTCTTCGCCAACTCCGGCGCCGAGGCCAACGAGTGCGCGATCAAGCTGGCGCGCCGGCACGGCCAGGGCAAAGGGGGGCCCGAGCGCTATCACGTGCTGTCCGCCTACGCGTCGTTCCACGGGCGCACCCTCACCACCCTCGCCGCCACCGGCCAGCCCCAGAAGCAGGAGGTCTTTCAGCCGTTGCCCTCGGGGTTCCGTCAGGTCGGCTTCGGCGACATCGAGCAACTGCGCGCCGCGATGGACGAGCGGGTGTGCGCGGTGTTGCTCGAGGCCATCCAGGGGGAGGGCGGCGTCAATCCCGTGCCCGCGGGATACCTCGAAGCTGTGCGCGCGCTGTGCGACGAGCGCGAGGCGCTGTTGATCGTCGACGAGGTGCAGACCGGGCTCGGCCGCACCGGGAAGTGGTTCGGGTTCCAACACGCCGAGGGCGTGCGCCCCGACGTGGTCACGATGGCCAAGGCGCTCGGCAACGGCGTGCCGATCGGCGCGTGCTGGGCGCGCGACGAGATCGCCGCGGCGTTCCGCCCGGGCGATCACGCCACCACGTTCGGAGGCCAGCCGTTCGCGGCGCGGGCGGCGCTCACCGTGTTGGAGATCATGGAAGCCGAGGACGTCCCGGCGCGGTCCGTGCGGGCCGGAGCCCGCCTGGCCGCCGGTCTGGCCGCGCTGCCGGGCGTCACGCAGGTGCGCGGGAAGGGGCTGCTCCTCGCCGCCGAGCTCGCGCCACCGCTCGAATCGGCCACGGTCGCGAGCGCATGTCTCGAATCCGGCCTGGTGCTCAACAACGTCACGCCGACCGCGCTCCGGTTCGAGCCGTCGCTGCTCGTGTCCGACGCCGAGATCGACGCCGCAGTCGCGATCCTCGGCGACGTCCTCGAGGCCCAGCAACAATGAGCGTCCCCGGGTTCCTCGAGGTCGACGACGTCACGCCGGTCGAGTTGGCCGCGATGCTCGACACTGCCGAAGCGTGGAAGCGCGACCCGGCCGCGGTGCCGTCGCTCCTCGCGGGCCAGGGCGCGGCGCTGCTGTTCGAGAAGCCGTCGGCGCGCACGCGGACGTCCACCGAGATGGCGGTCGTGAGCCTCGGCGGGCATCCGATCTTCATCCGCAACGAGGAGGTCGGGCTCGGTGTGCGCGAGTCGGTCGCCGACGTCGCGCGCACCCTCGCGGGATACTGCTCAGTGATCGCGGCGCGGGTGTTCACACACGAGACGCTGGAGGAGATGATGGCGTCGGTCGAGGTCCCGATCGTCAACCTCCTGTCGGATCGCGCGCACCCCTGCCAGGCCGTCACCGACCTGCTGACCCTGCGCGAGCTCGTCGGCGACCTCGACGGTCGTCGGCTCGTGTACGTGGGCGACGGCAACAACGTCGCCGCGTCGCTCGCGTACGCCGCGGCGCTGTCGGGCGTCGAGCTCACCGTGGCGTCGCCGCCCGGCTACGAGCTCGACGAGCTCACGGTCGAGCGGGCGCGCAACCTCGGAGGGGTGGTGGAGCTCACCAGCGATGCGCACGACGCGGTGCGAGGCGCCGACGCCGTGTACACCGACGTATGGACGTCGATGGGCCAGGAGGAGGAGAGCGCGCTCCGGCGGGTCGCGTTCGCCGGCTACACGGTCGACGACGAACTGATGGCCACGGCGGGGGAGCAGGCCTGGTTCCTGCACTGTCTGCCAGCGCATCGCGGCGAGGAGGTCGCGGCGTCGGTGATCGACGGTCCCCGCTCCGCGGTGTGGTCACAGGCCGCGAACCGCATGCACGCGGCGCGCGCCGTTCTGGCCCACGTGCTCCAGGCCCGTGAGAACGAGACCCGTGAGATGGGGAGTGGTGTGTGATGGCGACGCTCGGCAAGCCCCAACGCCAGCACCGCATCGCGCGGCTGTTGGAGGAGCAGGCGATCTCGAGCCAGGCGCAGCTGGTGGAGATGTTGGCGTCCGACGGTGTGGTCGCCACGCAGGCGACGGTCAGCCGTGATCTCGAGGAGCTCGGCGCGGTGAAGGTGCGCATCCCCGGCGGCACCGTTGCGTACGCGATCCCCGAGCACGCGAAGGAGCGCCACGCGCCCGATGACCACCTCAGGCGGGTGATGGGTGAGTTCGTCGTGGAGGTCGCGCACAGCGCGAACCTCGTGGTCTTGCGCACGCCGCCCGGCTCCGCGCACGTCGTGGCCTCCGCGCTCGATCGCTCCGGGCTGCCCGACGTGCTGGGCACGGTGGCCGGCGACGACACGATCGTGCTGGTGTGCTCGGAGCAGGCGGGTGGGGCGGCGGTGGCCGCCGAGCTCGCCGGTCTCGCCGGGCTCTAGATCTCGAATGTCGACCAACCCCAGAATTCGGACCGACCAAGGAATGTGGTGCTGATGCCTCAGCGTGTGGTGCTCGCGTACTCCGGTGGACTCGACACGTCCGTCGCCGTCAAGTGGATCGCGGAAGAGTGGGGGGCCGAGGTGATCGCGCTCGCGGTCGACGTCGGACAGCAGGCCGACGACCCTTGGGACCTCATCCGCGACCGGGCGCTCGCGGCCGGCGCGGTCGAGGCGAAGGTGATCGACGCGCGCGCCGAGTTCGCCGACGACTACCTCGTGAACGCGATCCACGCCAACGCGCTGTACGAGGGCAAGTACCCGCTCGTGTCCGCGCTGTCGCGGCCGGTGATCGCCAAGCACCTGGTGCTCGCAGCGCGTGAGTACGGCGCCGATTCCGTCGCGCACGGCTGCACGGGGAAGGGCAACGACCAGGTGCGGTTCGAGGTGTCGGTGCGCGCGCTGGCGCCGGACCTCGACGTGCTCGCACCCGTGCGGGTCTGGGGCTTCACGCGCGACGACTCGATCGAATACGCGGCGAAGCACTCGATCCCGATCAGCGTCACCAAGAAGAGCCCCTACTCCATCGACGAGAACCTCTGGGGCCGAGCGATCGAGTGCGGGATCATCGAAGACCCGTGGGTGTCGCCGCCGGTCGACGCGTACGCGCTCACCCGCAACGTGTCGGATGCGCCATCGGAGCCGCGTGAGATCGTCGTGCGCTTCGAGCAGGGCGTGCCGGTCGCGCTCGACGGCGCGGCCATGCCACTCCACGAGCTGATCATCACGTTGGGCAATGCAGTGGGGGAGTACGGCTTCGGGCGTCTCGACATGGTCGAGAACCGCCGGGTGGGGATCAAGAGCCGCGAGACGTACGAGTGCCCGGGCTCGCTGGCCGTGCTGCTCGCGCACGCCGACCTCGAGTCGGTCACCCAGGAGCGCGACCTCATGCGCGAGAAGGCGCGGCTCGAGCCGCGGTACGCCGAGCTCGTGTACGACGGCCTCTGGTTCTCGCCGCTGAAGGAGGCGCTCGACGCGTTCATGCTGCACTCGCAGCAGTTCGTCACCGGCGACGTCCGGTTGCGCCTCGAACCGGGTCGGTGCTTCGTGGCCGGCCGCCGCGCTGATCGGGGGCTCTACAGCCACGATCTCGCCACCTACGACGCCTCCGACACCTTCCGCCACCAGGACTCCGAAGGCTTCGTGCGCCTGTGGGGTCTGTCGGTGGAGACCTGGTCGCGTCAGCAGGGTCCCGGCTCACAGAGCCCGAAGCAATGAGGCACTCGCAATGACGCTGTGGCACGGGCGCTTCTCCGAGGGTCCCGCCGACGAGCTGCTCGCGTTCACCGAGAGCCTGTCGTTCGA
>JBEVIU010000139.1:0-13607 GCA_040510575.1 Acidimicrobiia bacterium
GCCTGGGAACACAGCATACGGCCATCCGACCACCCTGCGTGGGGTTGGTAGGTGGCTTGTGTGACTCATGGGGCTTGCGTGGCGCGATGATTCGCGTGAAACTATCCATTCGGTCAAAGCGGAGCAGGGCGGACGGCGACCAACCAGAAGGGAGGGGCGACCGCTCGAAAAGGGCGGAGACGGCAAGACCTCGGCGCACAATCAGACACACATTCCTGAGCGAAGCGATCAGACCGTTGGGCTGCAGCGATGCCCGGACGGGAGACCGAAGGTTTCGGGAGGTGTCGTGAAGAAGACCATGTACCGCGTTGCGGCCAGCGCATCTGCACTGGTCGCGGTGTTGCTTGCTGGTGGTGCTGCCCGACTCAAGTAGATCGGTAACCGAGGTCTTGCCATCTCTGCCTTCGCATTCACCATGACCAAACGAGAAGATCCTCAGGTGCGCGGCGTAACGCTTGCGCTCGGAGCCGCTGCCGCGATTGCCCTTGTGTGCGCAGCAGTTTTGTCCGCGCGCGACCTAACGCTCGAGAGCGGCATTGCAATCGCGGTACTCGGAGTGTTCGCTGCACTCGCCACCATGTTCGATGTCGACATCCAGACGCGGATTGGGTTGAGCGGAAACGCGATGTTTCTCATTGCGGCGCTGGTTGTCTTCCGCGAAGATCGCCAGTTCCTTGGCGTCGCGATCGTCGGTGTTCTCGGCGCGATCGACTACGTGCAACTCCGCAAACGCGAGTTCCACAAGGTGTCGATCAATGCGAGTAACGACTGTCTGGCTCTGCTCGCGGCAGCGACTGCGTGTTGGGCTGTTGCAAACGGACCAAACCCTCAACAGATTCGATTGCTTGTCGGCGTTGCAATCGGTGCTGCCGTGTACTTCACGTGCCAGTCCCTGTTGTTGGGGATCCCGCTCTCCATTCTTCGGAGTGAGGCCTACTTCCCTGCACTACAAGAACTCCTCAAGGTGAACATGACCGCGTATCCGTTCGCGGTTTTGGGGTTGGGATTGGGATGGGTGTATCTGGAGCTCGGCGCGGTGGTCGTGCCGCTGCTCGTCGTGCCGATCTTGATCGCACGGAGCACCTTCGCGAGCTACCTCGAGTTGCGGGCCGCGCAGGAGCAGACCATCCAGACGCTCATCCTGGCGCTGGAGGCGAAGGATCGCTACACCGCCGGTCACGCGCATCGCGTCGCGACGTTCTGTGAATACGTCGGCACCGAGTTGGGCTTCGGAAACAACCGCAAGGAGCGACTGCGGTACGCCGCGTTGATGCACGACATCGGCAAGCTCATCGTGCCGAATCAGCTCCTCAACAAGCCGGGGCGACTGACCGAGTCCGAATTCGAGCGCGTACGTCGCCACGAAGGCGTGTCCGTCGAGTTGCTGCGCCGGATCGACTTCCTCTCGCCGATCGCCGGCGACACCACCACGGAGGCCGCCACCGCGGCGGTGGAAGGCACCGGGCTGGTCGAGCCCGCGATCATCCACGTCGCCGACGCGTTCGACGCCATGACGTCGACACGGTCGTACCGCAAGGCCTTGAGCCAGGAGACTGCGTTCGAAGAGCTGCGGAGCGGCGCCGGCACGCAGTTCAACGCCGACTGCGTCGAGGCACTCATCCAGGCGATCGAACGACGCGGTGAGCACTACGGAGCTGGGTTCGAGGTCGACGTCCACGAGTGGGACGTTGCACCGCCCGAGACTGGAACCGGCTCTGCAGGTCTCGGAGACGTCCTGCCCGACCGTTCCCGGGAGCGGGCGGCACAGCAGTGAACCGGTGGGCCCGGGTCGCGGTGCTGTTCGGTGGCGGCGCGCTGGTTGCGATCCTCGCCGACCTCTCCCGCCCGGGCACTCCATGGGCGGCGCTTGCACTCATCGGCGGTGCGATCGCAGCTGGTGAGCTCATCGAGCTCCGTCCTCCGTACCGAGTTGCTCTGCCGATCTCGTTCGCGTACATGGTGGTGCTCTCCCGCCGCGCGTCGGTGGGCGACGCAGGCATGGTGCTCTTCGTCGCGTTGCTGGCAACCTTCCTGGTTCGCACCGAGCCGACCAGCGCGGAAGGGCGGCTCTTCCTGCTGCTCGAACGCTTGGCCGAAGGCATGGCCGCAGTGCTGGTCTTCCACGGCATCGACTCTGCGCTCGGCGCGCCAACCGATCGTGCCGGTGTGCTCTTCGCGCTGGGCGGCGCAGCAGTCGCACCCCTCGTCGTGGCCGAGATGGCGCGCATGCTGCGGCAGCGCAGCCTCGCGATCTCGATGCACGGACGCACCGCCGATCTTGCGCTGATCACGAGCGCGACGCTCATGGGAATCAGCGACATGGGCATCGACGGTTCTGGTGGCATGGGACTGTGGGGACCGGTCGTCTTCACGATCCCCTTGCTCGGCGCGTGGTACTCGTACGAGCACCTCGACCAGATCCGGCGCACCTACGACCAGACGATCCGCGCGCTCGGTGCCGCTCCGGAGCTCGGCGGCATCGTTCGCAGTGGGCACTCGGAGCGCGTGGCAACCGTCGCGGTCGCGATCGGAACGGAGCTCGGTTTCTCGCGTCACGAGCTCGGCCAACTGGAGACCGCCGCGCTCTTGCACCATCTCGGCCAGGTGTGTCTCGACGAACCGGCCGACGGCCGCGCTCCGGAGCCGGCCGCCGTCGCGACGTCCGGCGCGGCCATCCTGCGGAGCACGCCACTGCTCGCGCCGGCCGGCGACATCATCGCGGCCGAGACGCTGCCGTATCGCGCCAAGGTGGGCTCGCGGCCGTCGGTGCTCTCCGGCCAGGTCCTGAAGGTCGCGAGCGCGTTCGACGAGCTGTCGGAGGGTGTGCCCGCACAAGCGTCACTCGCGCTCGAAGCGCTGTCGTGCGCCCCCGCATATCTGTACGACGCCCGCGTGTTGTCGGCACTCGAGATCGTGCTCGACCGCGCCGGGCTGCTCGAGCCCGCCGCCTGAGTCAGCTCGACTCGACGGTCTCGGGCAGGTACTCGCCCCGACGGCGTGGACGCCGGCTCGCCTCGAAGCACAGGTCCGCGACACCGATCCCGATCACGATGTCGCCGATCGAGAACTGCTGGTTCGGTACGCCGGGGATCGACAACACGTCACCGAGGAACGAGAGCAGGTCGTCGTCCTCGAGTGGACGATGCTTCACCGTGCGCTCGATCGGTTCGTGCACGGTGCGTCCGTCGCGCTCGACGACGTCGTCCTTCGTCGGCATTCCCTGGTTCAACGCGATGACCAGCACGTTCAGGCAGATGCCGACCATCACGACCGGCATCCCACCGACGCGTCGGTTGAGCGCGCAGAAGACGAGGATCAGCACGTACGTGGCGAGCAGGAGCAGATAGCCCGCGTCGTCGAGTCGAGCCGCCGGAAGCTCGACCACTTCGAGGACGACCTGGCCGATCAGGCCGAGCATCAGCAGCCACAGCGATCGGAGATGGAGACGTCCGAGCCGCGCGAAGCTCCCGCCCGTGGCGACGACGGCCAACATGGAGAGCAGCACCGTGCCGACCACGAAGACCACGGCCAGAGCGTACCGATCCACCTCGGTACGCTCGCGGGATGCATGACGTCCGCGCACCCGTCGACGGGATCATCACCGCCGTCGTCGTCGACGAAGGCCAGCTCATCGGCGAAGAGGACGAAGTTGCCCGCCTTCGTTCCGGCGACCAAGAGGTGATCGTGATCACCGACGTCCCCGGCGTCGTGCGCGAGCTCTATGCACAGCCCGGGAGCCAGGTGCGCTCTGGCGACGTGCTCGCCGCGATCGACGAGGCCTGATCGCGGGGTCAGTAGTTCGAGGGCAGTAGCCGTTCGAAGTACGTGAAGAACACGAACAGCACGACGAGGAACGGCACGGCGCCCGCGAGCCACACGTACCAGCGTGGGTAGCGGTGGAAGACCCACCACCACGCGAGCCCGACGAGCAACGCGATGACACCCCAGAGGACCGCGGGCGACCGCGACGACGACTCGCCGTCGAGCCCGGCGATCTCGACGGGTGCATCCTCTGGCGTCGCCGACGCGGGGAGTGGTGTCGCGCCGGCCGGGAGCACGAGATCGGCCTGCACGATGAGGCGCTCCGCGGCGGAGTACTTCGGGTTGCAGGTCGTGAGCGTCAGCGTGGCGAGGTTGGTGTTCGGGCGGGTGGGGTCTGGCACCGCGTTGAGCACGTCGCCGTCGTCGGGGCTCACCGCGAACGGGTCCTTCGACACCCTGTAGGTGAAGGTGCCCTGGACGGTTTGCAGGACGAGCTCGTCGCCGGTCGCGAGCTGATCCAGGTCTCCGAACGGTGCGCCGTACGTGGTGCGATGCCCGGCGATGGCCGCGTTCCCCTGCTGACCGGGCAGGGGCGTGGCGGGGTAGTGGCCCGGGCCCTTCCGGAGATCGGCCACGTCGACCCCCTCGACCACGACCTGCGACACACCGAGCTTCGGGATGTCGATGATCGCCACCGCGTCGCCACCCGGCGGGATCTCGATCGTCGGGACGACGGTCGTCGTGGTCGTCGTGGTCGGCGCGGTGGGTGAGGTCCCAGATGAGGACGTCGAGCTCGAGGTCGGCGATCCTTCGGTGCGCAGCGTCTGCTCGAACTGGTTGCGGAGATCGTCCTGGGCCCGTGACTGCAACAGGCCGGTACCCCAGAGCTGGTATGCCACGAAGAGCAGGATGAGGAGCCCGCCGGTCACGAGGACGCGACCGATCGCGCTCAGGGCCCTCCGCATCCCGTGAGGGTAACGGAGCCCCCAGGCGTGTCAGTCGCAGGCCGACGCATGACACAGCGCAACGAACGATCCGGTTCGACCCCGCGCGCCGCGCCTTCGTACACTCGAACTCTTCGATCGCCCGGAGGCGAGTGTGCCTGTCGTCCGTCTCCGCTCTGCCGTCTGCCTCCTGGGTCGTTTCCCGGCACTCGCCGGTGTCGACCTCGATGCTGCCGCGGGCGAAGTCGTCTTGCTCTCCGGCGCCAACGGCGCCGGGAAGACCACGTTGCTGCGCCTGGTGGCCGGTCTCGTGCCGCTCTACTCGGGCGAGGCGGTCGTGCTCGATCACGATCTCACCCGTGACCGGCAGGGCGCCCGACGCGACCTCGCGCTCGTCGGGCACGAGACGTTCTGCTACGACGACCTGACCGTGCGGGAGAACCTGTCGTTCGCCGCCCGAGCGTCGGGCCGATCGGTCGCAGCGGCTGACGCTGCTCTGGAGCGGCTCGGGCTCGCGCACGTTCGTGACGTCGATCACCGGCGCCTGTCTGCCGGTCAACGACGACGGCTTGCGCTTGCGGTGGCGCTGGCGCGCGCCCCTCAGCTCCTGCTGCTCGACGAGCCGCATGCCGGCCTCGACGCCGACGGTCGCGCGGTGCTCGACGCGATCGTCCGCAGCGCGCCCGACGAGGGGCGAACGGTGTTGCTCGCGTCGCACGAGCTCGAGCTCGCACGACCGTTGGCGAATCGAGAGGTCGTCCTCACCGCCGGACGCAACCTGGCGGCCGCACCGGATCCGGTCGAACCTGAGGAGTCGTTGGACCCGGCCGACGTTGCCGAGGTCGCACCGTGATGCTCTGGCGTGAGGTGTTGCTCGTCGCGGGGAAGGACCTCCGCATCGAGATGCGCTCGCGCGTCACGCTCCAGCAGGTGTTGCCGTTCGGACTCGTCGTGCTGTTGCTCTTCGCGTTCGCACTCGATCCCGATCGCGGCGTGCTCCGTCGCACGGCACCCGGGCTCTTCTGGATCACGGTGCTCCTGGCCTCGCTGCTCGCGATCTCCCGGGCCTACGCGATCGAGGCTGACAACGGCGCGCGTGACGGGCTACGCCTCTCGGGCCTCGACGGCCCTGCGATCTTCCTCGGCAAGGCGGCCGCGATCGCGGTGCAGCTGTTGGCGCTCGAAGTGGTGCTCGCGGCATGCGTCGTGGTGCTCTACGGGGTCGAGCTGAACAGCGTGGTGCCCCTCGTGTTGGCCACGATCGCCGCGACCGTGGGCGTCGCGGCCACCGGTACCCTCTACGGCGTGCTCGCGGCCGGGCTGCGGGTACGCGAGACACTGGTGCCGCTGCTCGTGCTCCCCGTCGTGGCACCCGTGCTGCTCGGGGCCACCCGAGCCTGGGAAGCGGCGATCAATGGCATACCGTCGGATGCCTGGCCCTGGGTCGGCCTCCTGGCGGTGTTCGCGGTGCTGTTCACCGCGGTCGGGATGCTCGCCTTCGGGCCGCTCCTGGAGGAAGCATGAGCGAGCGCGAGAGCATCGAGAGCATGAGGCTGTTCAAGCCCCGGATCGCCATGGCGCTGGGGTGGATCACGCTGGCCTCGTTGGTCGTGCTCGGGTTGTTCGGCCTCTGGGGTGCACCGCCTGACCGCGTGCAGGGCGACGCGCAGCGCCTCATGTACCTCCACGTTCCCACCGCATGGGTCGCATACCTCGCGTTCGGGGTCACTGCACTCGGGTCGGCGCTGTGGCTCTGGCCGCGCACGCGATCCGACGTGTGGGATCGCGTCGCCGGCTCGTCGGCGGAGCTCGGCGTGATCTTCACCGCCTTGACGCTCGTGCTCGGCTCGCTGTGGGGGAAGCCGATCTGGGGTGTGTGGTGGGCGTGGGACGCGCGCCTGGTCACCACGGCGGTGCTCTTCTTCCTCTATCTCGGGTACCTCGCACTGCGGCGCATCCCTGCAGCACCCGAGGCACGCGCGAAGCGCTGCGCCATCGCCGCGCTGATCGCGTTCGTCGACGTGCCGATCGTGCACTTCTCGGTCACGTGGTGGCGCACGCTGCACCAGGACGGCACCGTGTTCTCCGACAGCCTGAAGGCCCACATCCACGGGGTGATGGCGTTCACCCTCTGGTTCGGCGTGCTCGCGTTCACGCTCCTGTACCTGTACCTGCTCGATCGCCGCTACCGCCTCATGGCGCTCGACGAGGATCGCGAAGCGCGCGAGGTTGCGCTGGCGATCGAGGAGCGTGTCGCGCCGTCTCCGGCTTCGACGGCACCCGTTCCGCCGCCGCCGTCGCAGCCGTCGGTGGGTGCTGGAGCGCAACCGTGAACTACGCGGAGTACGTCATCACCGGATGGGTGCTCACCGCGGTGGTCCTCGCCGCGTACTGGGCCTGGATCGTGCGTCGCACCAAACGTGCGGAGCAGTCGTGGATGGCTTCCGGGGAGGTCGAGCCCGAGTGACCACGGTCGCGTCGCCCCCCGACGCGCCGATCCCGCAGCGGGTCCCGCGTCGGCGTGCTCGTTACGTGTTCGCGATCGGCGGCTGTGTGGTCGCGATCGTCGCGATCGTGCTGCTGGCCGTCGAGCTCTCCGGCAACGTCGTGTACTTCCGCACCGCCACGGAGGCCGTGGCCGATCGCAAGGAGCTCGGCACCGACCGGTTCCGTCTCGCCGGCGCCGTGGTGCCCCACACGATCAAGGAGACACCGCGAGGCGTGCGCTTCGACGTCAACGACGGCGAGACGACCGTGTCGGTCGTTCACACGGGTGACCCGCCCGACCTCTTCAAGCCGAAGGCGCCGGTGGTGGTCGAGGGGCATTGGCAGTCGACCCAGGCCGACGCGCCGTTCGAGTCGGATCGCATCCTGATCAAGCACGGCAACGACTACGAGCCACCGAAGGTCGACCCCGACAAGGCGTCGACATCGTGACCCTGCTCGACGCACAGCCGCTCGCCCGATGAAGCCTGTCCTCGGGTACGTCGCAGTCGCTGTCGGGGCCGGCGCGTGTGTGGTCGGCATCAGCGCGCTGATCGCGGGTCTGCGGATGCACGACCCGTTGCTCCTGCGCATCGGTCGGCGTTGCGTGTTCGTGGTCCTCGGGGCAGCGATCGTTGCCGCGGGTGTCATGGAGTGGGCGCTGATCAGCCACGACTTCTCGATCCGCTACGTGGCGGAGAACAACGCGCGAAGCACACCGTTCCTCTTCACCGTGACCGGGCTCTGGGCGTCGCTCGCGGGATCGATCCTCCTGTGGTCGGTGATCCTCGGTGGGTACCTGGCGTTCGTGGCGTACAAGTTCCGACGGCGCGCCGGCGATCCGCTGGTCGCGGTCGCGACCATCACCGGGTTGGCGGTGGCGCTGTTCTTCTTCGCGCTCATGTTGGGGCCGGCCAACCCGTTCACGGTGTTGGACTCCGTGCCGCTCGACGGGCGCGGTCCGAATCCCTTGCTCCAGAACCACATCCTGATGGCGTTCCACCCGCCCGTGCTCTACCTCGGGTATGTCGGCTTCACCGTGCCCTTCATGTTCGCCATCGGCGCGTTGGTGACCGGTCGGTTCGGCGAAGGGTGGCTCACCGACACGCGTCGCGCCACCCTCGTGGCGTGGGGCTTCCTCACCGTCGGGATCATCCTCGGTGCCTGGTGGAGCTACGAGGTGCTCGGGTGGGGTGGGTTCTGGGCGTGGGACCCGGTCGAGAACGCTTCGTTGCTCCCGTGGCTCACGGGCACGGCGTTCATCCACTCGGTGATCATCCAGGAACGACGCGGGATGTTGCGCGTCTGGAACCTCTCACTGGTCATCGCGACCTTCTGCCTCACGATTCTCGGCACGTTCCTGACGCGGTCGGGCGTGCTCGACTCGGTGCACGCGTTCACGGAGTCCGACATCGGACCGTGGCTGCTCACCTTCCTCGCAGTCGTCGCGGGGGTCGGCATCGGATTGCTCGCGTGGCGCGGCGACAAGCTGCGCTCGCCGGGTCGCATCGACTCCGTGGTGTCGCGCGAATCGGCGTTCCTCGCGAACAACCTGCTCTTCGCCGCGCTCGCGTTCGTCGTGCTGCTCGGCACCGTGTTCCCGCTCGTCGCCGAGGCGGTGCGCGGGTCGCGGCTCTCGGTCGGTGAGCCCTACTTCGATCGCATGACCACGCCGATCGGCATCGCGCTCCTGTTCCTCATGGCGGCAGCGCCGGCGTTGCCGTGGCGCGCCACGAGTGGCGAGGTGCTGCGCGGCCGGTTCCTCGTGCCCGCGTGGATCGGCGGGGTCACGATGCTGGTCGCGGTCCTGCTCGGTGCGCGCGACGTGTGGGAAGTGCTCGCGTACGGTCTCGGTGCGTTCGCGACGGCGGGCATCGTGCGCCAGTTCGTGCTCGGCGTGCGGGGTCGGCGTCGAGCGCTCGGAGAGTCGGGTCCGCTCGCGTTGGGGCGCGCCACGCGCTCCAATCCACGGTTGTACGGCGGCCTCGTCGTGCACCTCGGTGTGGTGATGATCGCGGTGGCGCTCGCCGCGTCGTCGGCGCACTCGACGAACACCGAGGTGCGACTGCGCAAGGGCGAGCACACGACGGTGAACGGGTACACGCTCACGTACCTCGACTCGAGCACGACGCGCGACTCGCAGAAGAGCACGATCTCGGCGCGGGTGCGCGTGGAGCGGGGCGATCGCGACCTCGGCGTCTACGCGCCGGCGATCTCGTCGTACCCGAACAGCACCGAGGGGATCGGCACGCCGTCAGTTCGCACCGGCGTCAAGGAAGACGTGTATCTCACGCTGGTGTCGTCGCCGAAGGGTGGCGGGCGGATCACCCTGGCAGTGCGGGTGAACCCGATGATCCTCTGGCTGTGGATCGGCGGCGGCGTCATGGCGCTCGGCACGATCCTCGCGTTGGCGCCGCGCCTGCGGCGGCGCCCGCGCACGCCGCATGCGGAGGCCGAGCCGACCGACGACGTGGAGCCGCTCGAAGAGGTCCCGGCGTGAAGCACCCAGCACGTTGGATCGCCCTGGCCGTCGCGGTCGTGGTCGTCGCGCTCGGCGTGGTGCTCGCCCTCAACGTCGGCACCGACCCCGTCGCTGCCTCGAAGGAGTCGCGACTGATCGGGAAGCCGGCACCTTCGTTCGACCTTCCGCAGTTGTCGGGTGAACGCGTCTCGTCCGACGACCTGGCCGGCAAGACGGTGATCGTGAACTTCTGGAACGAATGGTGCGTGCCATGCATCGCAGAGCTCCCGGCCCTCAAGAAGTTCTGGGCCGCGCACGCGAACGACGGCGACGTCGCGATGGTCGGAATCACGCACGCCTCGAACCTGAGTGAGAAGCAGCTCGCGCGCTACGTGGAGCGTGCCGGTCTCGACTGGACGATCGCGCTCGACCCCAAATCGCGTGCAGCGCTCGACTTCGCAGTGCGCGGTCAACCCGAGACGTTCGTGATCTCGCCTTCGGGTGAGGTCGTCGGTTACCAGTTGAGCGAGACCCGCGCGCAGGACCTCGAGGCGATGCTCGCGGCAGCGCGAGGCCTGGGATGATCAAGCGAGTCCTGCCATGGTTGGCGCTCGGCATCCTCGTCGCCGGTGTGCTCGTCGTGGTGCTCTGGCCCGGTGACGCCACGACGCCCGCAGAGCGCGCGCACTCGATCGCCGCGGGGCTGAAGTGCCAGGAGTGCCAAGGTCTGTCGGTCGCGGACAGCAACGCGTCGACCTCCAGCGCGATCCGTGCCGACATCAAGCGCCGCATCGCGGCGGGGGAGAGCGACGGCGAGATCCGCCAGTACTTCGTCGACAAGTACGGCGAGACCATCCTCCTCGAACCGCAGAGCACCGGAATCAGCCTGATCGTGTGGGTCCTGCCGGTCGTCGTGATCGCGGCCGGCGCCTTGGGCATCGTGTTCGCACTCGCTCGTAATCGTCGCGAGCCGCGGCTTCATGCAACCGATGCCGACGAGGCGCTCGTTGGTCGCGAACGAGAACGAGAGGCCTCGGAGTGAGCACCCAGGAGGAGCTCGAGGCCGAGCGCGACTTCCTCATGCAGTCGCTCGACGATCTCGAGCTCGAGCACGACAGCGGCGGAATCGACGACGAGTCGTACGCGACGTTGCACGACGACTACACCGCGCGTGCCGCAGCGACGATCCGCGCGTTGCGCGATGGCGTCGATGCTCGGCCGGCGAAAGCTGCCACACCACCCGCTCGGCGGCGCGTCGCGGCCATCGCGCTCGTCGTCGTCTTCGCGCTCGGGGCGGGTGTGGCGTTGGCAGCCGCGGTCGGTGTGCGCCTCCCGGGAGCGACGTCGTCGGGGAACGCACAGTCGGACGCCGCAACCACCATCGGTCGAAAGATCACGTCATTGCAGAAGCAGGTGAACGCGAGTCCTGACGACTACGACCTGCGCCTCGAGCTTGCCGACGCCTACGCGAGCAACAACGACCTCCCGACTGCCATCAAGCAGTGGGATGCCGCGATCACCATCGACCCGAATCGTCCGGAAGGGCACGCGCAGGTCGGGCGCGGGTTGTACATCGTGTCGCAACAGGTGACGAACAAGAGCAGCCAGGCCGAGCTCGTCGCCGAGGCGCGCGCCGCCTTCGACAAAGCGATCGAGGTCGGGCCCGCGTACCCCGACTCGTACTTCTTCCGAGGCGTGCTCCTCGCAGCGCTCGGTGAGTTCGCGCGATCGCAAGCCGACCTGCAGACCTACCTGTCCACCGCGCCGTCCGGCCAGTGGAGCGACTCCGCTCGCTCTGCGCTCGCCCAGGTCACGAACCAGGTCGAGAACCCGTCGACTACCGTGCCGACGACCCCCTGACGAGGAGAACCTCCAATGCCCGAGGCCCCCGACTTCGAGATCGACGTCGCCAAGAAGTACCGAGCCACTGTGACCACCGGGCGCGGCACGATGGTGATGGAGCTCGACCCCGCGCTCGCTCCGAGCACGGTCAACAACTTCGTCGCCCTCGCACGACAGGGCTTCTACGACGGCCTCACCTTCCACCGTGTGGTTCCCGACTTCGTGATCCAAGGTGGTTGCCCGCAGGGCACCGGCACCGGTGGCCCGGGCTACAAGTTCCGCGACGAACCCGTGCAGGCGGAGTACACGTTGGGCGCCGTCGCCATGGCGAACTCCGGTCCCAACAGCAACGGCTCGCAGTTCTTCGTGTGCATCGACGACTGCAGCCGCAAGCTCACGAAGTCGTACAACCTGTTCGGCTACGTCACCGACGGCATGGACGTTGCTCTGGCCACGCAGGTGGGCGACGTCATGGAGTCCGTGGTGATCGAGGAGCACGAGTAGTCGCCGCGATGGCCGACTCCGGCGTGTTCGGACCCGACAGTGTGGCGTGGCGACTCCACGCCGACCCGGTGATGCTCGTCGGCGGTCTGCGAGCGCTGCTCGTGCAGGCACTCGAGCCGCGTTCGATGGCGGCCGTCGATCAGCACAGCTTGTTCCGCGAAGACCCGTGGGGGCGCCTTGCGCGCACCACGAACTTCGTGATGAACACCACCTACGGCGACACCGCTGCCGCGGAGGCCGCGGCCGCCATCGTGCGCAGCGTGCACACGCACGTGCACGGCATCGATCCCGTCACCGGACGCTCGTACCGGGGAAACGACCCGGAGCTGTTGTTGTGGATCCACGCGGTGGAGGTCGACTCGTTCCTCCTCGCGTACCGCACGTACGCCGCGCGTCTCTCTCGTGCCGACGGTGACCGCTACGTGGCCGAGATGGCGAGGGTCGCGGAGATGGTGGAGCTGCCGTCGAACATGGTTCCTCGCTCCGAGGGCGATCTCCGCGACTACCTGCGCTCGGTTCGGGGCCTCCAGGTCACACCCGCGGCGCGCGACGGATTGAAGGTGATCCTCTTTCCGCCGATGCATCTGGCGTATCGGCCACTGTGGGCGATCCCCACCACGGCCGCGGTCGCGATCCTTCCGGGCTACGCGCGTCGGATGTACCGGCTGCCGTGGTTGCCGGGCGCCGGGCTCCCCGTGCGGGCAGGTGTGTACGCGCTGTCGCGAGCGCTCAACGCGATCAAGCCGATCCCGCCGGCGGTCCGCGAGGCACAGGAGCGCACCGAGGGTCGCGCCGCCGCCTGAGCCAGCAGGGCCCGTTCCGCCCGTTTCGGATTTTCTGAGAAATCTCGGGATCTGCCCGGATGACTCGTTCGCGGCGCGCGATGGGATCTGGCTGCGTTCAGTGCGTGAGAAGGTCGCGACGGCGCGGGCGTTGGAGTCGTTGCCGCATGTCGCGGCCGCCGCGCATGCCGGGGACTTCTCCGAAGAGCAGCTGGCGTCGGTCGCCCAACTCGCCGATGAGGCGTCGGATGCCGAGTGGGCGCAGCGGGCGCCGAACGTCTCGCCGCTGGACTTGTCGAGGATGGTCCGCACTGCGAGGAAACCGACGGTCGAGGAGTCACGGGCGCGTCGTGAGGCGCGTTCGCTTCGCTGGTGGTGGAACAAGACCACGGGAATGTTCTGTCTACGCGGCGAGCTCGCCGACGTCGATGGCGCTCGGGTCGAAGCAGCACTCGAGAAGGCGATCGAACGCAAGCGACCGCCGAAGGGCTCGGCGTGGGACACGCGGGATCATCGCGGCGCCGACGTCTTGGTCGAAGCACTCAACCGATACGACGGCGCTCACCGCGCCACCGAACCAGGCGTGGGCAGCACGCACGATGAACGGTGCGCCAGCGCGTCGAGCCCCGCGGCGAAGACCGTGCTCGTCGTCGAGGTGCCGCTCCGTGGGCCCGACGACCGTGGCAGGGATCGCCATCAGCGACGCGACGCTCGAACAGTTGCGTGCCGGCGCGCTGATCGAACCGGTCCTCGTCGACGACCATGGCGCCACGGTCACCATCGGACGCCAACGTCCAGCCCTTCCACCCAAGATCACCCGCGCCGTAC
>JBEVIU010000140.1:0-4960 GCA_040510575.1 Acidimicrobiia bacterium
ACGTTCCGTCGTCTCCATCCGCATGGGGAACGCCCACATGCGGAACGCCCACATGGGAAACGCGAGGCGAGCGCTCGGTGACGCAGGCGAGGAGCTCGCGGCCCGCTGGTACACCGAGGCCGGATTCGCCGTCGTCGACCGCAACTGGCGCTGCCGCGACGGCGAGCTCGACCTCGTGGTGGCTCGTCCCGGCCTCGTCGTGTTCTGTGAGGTGAAGACGCGCCGAAGCGACCAGTTCGGTGCCCCGTTCGAAGCGGTCACCGCCACGAAGCAGCGCCGGATCCGAGGCCTGGCAGCGCGCTGGCTGTCGGAGCACCCCGATGCGAGAGCCGCCCAGCTTCGCTTCGACGTTGCGTCGATCACCGCGCCGAGGGCCATGTTGCCGTCGATCGAGGTCATCACTGACGCTTTCTGAGCAGGGCGTCAGCGCTGGTGGCGCAGGCTGCGCTGCCAGCAGCTGCTGTGCCAGTGGCGACGGTCGGCGGGTGCATCGAGCGGCACCACCACTTCGTGACCGAGGCCGGGCGGGATCTCGTGATCGCAGCCCGGGCACCGGTAGGTCTTGACTGCTTCGTACGGCTGCACGTGACGCACCTGGAGCGCAGGCTCGTGGAAGCGTTCGTCGAAGTTGTCAGCCCACCGCTGGTCGCTCACCCGAACAGCCCCCACAACACGAGCGCGGCGATCACCACGAGCGCGACCCCGACGATCACGAGGTCACTCCCGCGCTTCGCTTGGGAACGGAACGGGTTGAGGCCCACGGCCCAACGCTACCGGCGCGTCGGTTCCGTGGAGGCGCGATGACCGGCGCGATGGCCGGCATGATCACGGCGCGATCATCGGGGCCAACACAGGCCCTGCGCGCGTTCGAGCCACCCGCCGCGTTCGAGCTCGCGCACGGCCACCGCGACCTCGTCGGGCGCGAGCCCGCTGCGACTGACGAGTTGATCGATGGTCGCCGACTCGCCGCCGCAGGAGCGCAACACCAGCGCCGCGTTGCCCTCGGGCGCGAGGCGGGTGTCGTGGCCACGGCTCCCCGGTGTGAGCCCCAGCGCGAGCAGCACGTCGGAGGGCTCGAGCAGGGGTTCGGCGCCGTCGGCGATGAGCGCGTTCGTGCCCTCCGCCGCAGGGTTGCGACGTGACCCGGGCATGGCGAGCACCGGGCGGTTGTACTCCACCGCACGTTCGGCGGTGATGCGCGCGCCGCCACGCGCCGTGGCCTCGACCACCACGACGACATCAGCCAACGATGCGATGATGCGGTTCCGGATCGGGAACGCTTCGCGGCGCGGTTGCACCCCGTAGCCGAGCTCGCTCACGAGCAATCCGTGCGCGCGCACCCGATCGAAGAGCGTGCGATGCCGTCGTGGGTACACGATGTCGAGACCGGTGGCGACGACGCCGACCACCGGGCCACCCGCGTCGATGGCGCCCTCGTGCGCAGCGCCGTCGATGCCGATGGCGAGTCCGCTCACCACCGTGATGCCTGCGTCGCCGAGCACGCCACCGATCTCGCGCGCGTCGGCGAGTCCATGTGGTGTTGCGGCACGGGTGCCGACGATCGCGACGCGCGGCCGCTCGAACGCATCGACGCGGTCGCCCTCCGCGAGGAGCACCTCCGGTGTGCCGGGGAGGTCGTCGACGATCGGGTAGCCCGCTCGGCCCTTCACGTACACGTGCGGGTGGCGTCGGGCCAGGAGCTCAGCGACCCGAGGTGACTGCACCGCGCGCTGCCAGTCGGCCGACACCCTTCCGCGCGTGATGGCGTCGAGCGCGCCGATCGGGCCGCGCCAGCGGGCAACGAGGTCGCGCAGTCGCGCCGTGGTGATTCCGGGAAGGCACGCCAACGTGGCCGCGGCCACCTCGGTCGGGTCGAGCGGCGTTGCGGGCGGACGGGTCGGACCTCGTGAAGGGCTCATGGCACGTCGCTCCGCAGCAGGGCCGCGCTCTCGATGTGGGCGGGCGCGATCGCCGTGACGCCGTCGAGATCGGCCAGCGTTCGTGCCACCCGTCGGACGCGCGCCGCACCGCGACCGGTGAGCACCCGAGCCTCGATCAGGCTGCGCCACGCGTCGCGCGCCTCGGGTGAGAGGGGGAGGAGCCGTTCCACCACTCCGGCCGGCACGTGGGCGTTGGCCGACCACGACCAGTCGGCGTACCGCGCGTGTTGTCGGTCGACCGCGGCCGCCACTCGCTCACGCACCGAGTCGGACGACTCACCGGGCTCGTCGTTCGGTTCCGGCGCGGTGACGCGCACGCGCACGTCGAAGCGGTCGAGGAACGGCGCGCTCATCCGGCGCAGGTAGCGCGCGCGCGAGGCCGCGGTGCAGCGGCAGTTGGGCTCGCCGAGCCCGCACGGGCACGGGTTGCTGCACGCGACCAACTGGAACGCGGCCGGGAAGGTGAGGGAAGTGGGATGGCGCGAGATCCGCACGACGCGTTCCTCGAGTGGTTGACGCAGCGCGTCGAGCGCGGTGGGTGCGAACTCTCCGAGCTCGTCGAGGAAGAGGGTTCCGCGATGAGCGAGCGTGACCTCGCCTGGACGCGGTCGCCCGCTGCCCCCTCCGACGAGTGCCGGGGTGGACGCGGTGTGGTGCGGCGCGCGGAACGGCCTCGCGGTGACGAGGCGTCCGTTCGTTGCGTGCCCGGCCGCGGAGTGGATGCGCGTGACGTCGAGCGCGTCGGAGGGCGTCAGCGGGGGAAGGATGGTGGGCAAGCGACGGGCGAGCATCGTCTTCCCGGTACCCGGGGGACCGACGAACAGCAGGTGGTGGGCACCCGCGGCTGCGACCTCCAACGCACGGCGGGCGAAGCGCAACCCACGCACATCGGCGAGATCGAGTGGCTCGTCGTCGTTCGGGTCGTGGTCGGGGAGCGGCGCGGGTGCCCAGTCGGGCCACTCGCCTTCCCCTTTCAGGTTGGCGCGCAGCTCTCCGAGCGTGCGGGCGACGCGGACATGCACCGCGCGCACGAGCGCCGCTTCCGCTCCGTTGGCCGTCGGCACGACCACGGACTCGACGCCGCTGCGCGCAAGCGCGTCGACGAGAGCAAGCGTGCCTGGCACCGCGCGCACCGAGCCGTCGAGGCCGAGCTCGCCGAGCACCCCGACACCGTCGAGCGCGCCCGCGGGGAGCTCGTCGGCGGCAGCGAGGAGCCCCAGCGCGACCGCGAGCTCGAGGCCGGAGCCGGTCTTGCGCACGCCACCCGGCGCGAGGTTCACCGTGATGCGCTGCTGGGGCCAGGTGAGGCCCGATGACAGGAGCGCGGCGCGCACTCGTTCACGCGATTCGCGCACCGCGGTGTCGGGGAGGCCGACGACGGAGTACGACGGCAGCCCTTGGGAGACGTGGACCTCGACGGTGACGGGTTGGCCGTCGACGCCGATGAGCGTGGCGCTGTGGACCGCGGCGAGCACGGCAGACCTCCAGGATCGTCGGACACTGGAGGGCCGTGACCGGGGCCGCTCGACGGGTAGAGAGAACATCGCGCCGGGGTACGACAGTCATGGCGACGAAGGAGCCGCCGGACAATTGCCGGTGTCGGCCGGTCGAGTTCCGTGGGAGGCTGCTCGTGGGCATGAGCAAAGGGTGAAGGAGGGGACCACATGGCTTCGATGCCGACCTATCACGTGAGCAAGGGCCCGTTCCGGCTGCTGGATCAGCAGTTCGGTGGACAGGACTTCATGGCGGCCTACGACCAGGTGCTCGAGGGCACCAAGGGAGACCCCGCGTTGGGAAGCGGCACCGCCGCGGAGACGCTGAGTGCGCGTGCGGGCAGCAGGGTGGAGCGCGGCGGAAGCCCCGACGAGTTGTCGTCGGCCCAGCGTGACCACTTCATCAACGACTGGCTCGGCCGATGGTGGCCCGATCTCGCCGTCGCCGACACACTGCGCCTCGGGGTCATCGAGGCGATCACGTGCGCGAAGGCGGCGAACGACGGCCGCGGACTCCCGATCGAGTTCTACTGGGTGTGCATCGAGCAGTCGCTCTTCCAGGTGTACTTCTCGCAGGGCGAGCACCAGGTGACCGTCCTGATCCTCACGCCGTCGCCACCGGCCGACTACGACTCCGGGCCCCTCAACGTCGGCGAGAGCCTGTGGGTCGTGAAGCGGTGGGACCAGGCCGACGACGACTACTCCACGATCAACGGCACTCCCGCGGGCACCGTGCCGCTCCCGACCACGATCGCGGAGCGCACGACGAGCGGGCCTCCCGGGAAGATGATCAAGCGCCAGATCTGGCACGGCTGAGCCGGATGCGGGTGTCGAGCTGGTGAGCGTCGCGATCGTGACCGACAGCGCCGCCGCGCTGCCCGTCGCGATCAGCGACGCGTTCGGTGTGCACGTCGTCGCACTGCGCATCGACGTCGAGCCACCCGGAGGACGCGTCAGCACCGCGGCGCCGAGTCCTGGAGACTTCGAGGCTGCGATCCGCGCCCAGCTCGACGCAGGGGCGGACGCCGTCGTCGTCCTCACCGTCGCGGCGTCGATGAGCGCCACGCACCAGGCCGCGGCGGTCGGCGCGCGAGAACTCGGCGCGTGCTGCCGCGTGATCGACACCGCAACCGCGGCGGGCGCACAGGCGCTCGTGGTCGTGGCCGCGGCGGAAGCGGCCGAGCGCGGCGCGTGCCTCGAAGAGGTCGTGCGCACGGCCGAAGCCGTCGCGGCGCGGGTTCGCCTCGTGGCGATGGTGCCCGACCTGTCGCACCTCGTCCGGAGCGGGAGGGTGCCGGGGCTGGTCGGACGAGCGGGAAGCGTCCTCGGCGTCCATCCGCTGTTCGAGCTGCGAGCGGGGAGCGTGAAGCCGCTGAGCCCTGCGCGCAGTGTCGACGCCGCATACGAACGGATGCTGGCGCGGGTCGAGCGCTCGCGGGTGCCCGGGGCCCGCGGTCGGGTCGCCGTGTTGCACGCCAGCGCGCCGAGCGAGGCCGACCTGTTGTGTGCCCGACTCCGACGGGACGA
>JBEVIU010000141.1:0-16617 GCA_040510575.1 Acidimicrobiia bacterium
GGGGCGGGCGCGCGCGCGACCGCGGCGGGGTCGCGCCCGCGGCGCCACGCCGCGAGCGACTCGAGTTGATCGCGTTCGGCGTCGAGGTTGGCGACGAGGATCGTCGCCTCGCCGTCGAGTGATCTCACCAGAGGTGAATCGGTGGTTTCGGTGAGCTGATTGACCCCGACGACCGCGATCTCCCCGGCCTCGATCCTGCGAACCCGCGCGGCGTGGCTCTGCACCAGGCGCTGCTTCATCTCGTCGATCATTGCGAACGCTCCGCCGCCGTCGAGCACCCAGTCGAGCTCAGCGGTCGCGGCCTCGATGAGCTCGTTCGTCTTCGATTCGACGACGACCGAGCCCGCGAAGAGGTCGTCGTACTCCAGCAGGTCGGTCTCGAACGCGAGGACCTGTTGGATGCGCAACGACCACTGCTGGTCCCACGGTCGCGGGAGCCCGAGGGCTTCGTTCCATGCCGGGAGCTGGATCGACCGCGCCCGCGCGTCACGCGACAGCGTCACGCCGAGCGTCTCGAGCACGATGCGCTGCACGTTGTTCTCGGGTTGGGCTTCGGTGAGCCCGAGCGAGTTCACCTGCACGCCGTACCGGAACCGTCGCAACCGAGCGTCGGTCACTCCGTAGCGTTCGGCGGTGATGCGGTCCCAGAGCTCGCCGAACGCGCGCAGCTTGCAGATCTCCTCGACGAACCGGATGCCCGAGTTCACGAAGAACGAGATTCGTCCGACGACGCCGGGCAATTCGTCGGCCGAGACCTGGCCGGAATCGCGCACCGCGTCGAGCACGCCGATGGCCGTGGCGAGCGCGTACGCGATCTCCTCGACCGGGGTCGCGCCCGCCTCCTGGAGGTGGTACGAACAGACGTTGATCGGGTTCCATCGCGGCGAGTGGCGCGCCGTGTGGCACACGAGGTCGGTGGTCAGTCGCCGCGACGGCTCGGGCCCGAAGATGTACGTGCCGCGCGACAGGTATTCCTTCACGATGTCGTTCTGGGTGGTCCCCGTGAGACGATCGGGATCGACCCCACGTTCCTCGGCGAGCGCGAGGTACATCGCGAACAGCCACATCGCGGTGGCGTTGATCGTCATCGAGGTGTTCATCTCCTCGATGGGGATGCCGTCGAACAGCGTGCGCATCTCACCGAGATGCGGGACCGGGACGCCGACCTTGCCCACCTCGCCGCGGGCGAGCGGGTGATCGGGGTCGTATCCGGTCTGGGTGGGCAGGTCGAACGCGACCGACAGCCCGGTCTGGCCCTTGGCGAGGTTGGTGCGGTACAGCTCGTTCGACGCGCGCGAAGAGGAGTGGCCGGAGTACGTGCGCATCAGCCAGGGTCGGTCCGCCACGTCGTCATTCTCCCCTATGCGGGAGGGGTCACTTGCCGTAGTCGTAGAAGCCGACCCCGCACTTCCGGCCGAGGCGCCCCGCAGAGACCATCCGACGCAGGAGCAACGCCGGCGCGTCGTTCGCCGAGCGCGTCTCCGCGTGGAGAGCTTCGAGAATGGCGAGGCTGGTGTCGAGACCGACGAGATCGAGCAGCTCGAGCGGCCCCATCGGGAAGTTGCAGCCACCCTTCATCGCGATGTCGATGTCGTCGCGACACGCGACGCCCGCGTCGAGGAGCCGCACCGCGTTGTTGAGGTAGGGGAACAGCAGCGCGTTCACCACGAAACCGGCCTGGTCTTTCACCAGGACGGGGGTCTTGCCGCACCGTTCGACGAACGTGCGGGCATCGGCAATGGTGGACTCCGCGGTCGTCAGGGCTCGTGCGATCTCGACCAGCGTCATCAGTGGCGCGGGATTGAAGAAGTGGATCCCACACACGAGCTCGGGTCGCGACGTGCTCATGGCCATCTGGACCACCGGCAATGTCGACGTGTTGGTGGCAAGGATCGTGGTGGGAGCGCAGATGTGGTCGAGCTCTGCGAACAGACCGCACTTGGCGTGGAGGTCCTCGACGATCGACTCGACCACCAACTCGGCGTCGGCGAGCGCGCGGAGGTCGGTGACGGCGCGGACCCGACCGAGCACGTCGCAGCGCGTCGCTTCAGAGAGCGTGCCCTTGTCGACCTGGCGCGTGAGCGAACGGTCGAGCCCGGTGCGCACGGCGTCGGCACCCCGCTGGGTGCGGTTGGTCACGACGACCTCGTAGCCTGCCTTCGCTGCGACCTCGGCAATGCCCGAGCCCATCTGGCCGCCCCCGACGACGCCGACCACGCCGATCCGATCGATGCTCATGTGTGCTCCCCTGGCCCACCGGATGGAGCCGGCGAGTCCCCTCGGTTACTCAACGGTAACTTAGCGGTCACGGGTAGGATCCTCGACCGATGTCGACCCGAACCTGCCTGCCGAGCCCACGATGAGCGCAGCGCGCGCCGCGACCGGGGGCACGTTCGCCCTGGTCGGCGGAGGCGAATGGAGCGACGGCTGCCGCGGCTTCGACGCCGACCTCGTCGCGACCTCAGGGGCGGCCGAGGTCCTCGTGCTCCCGACCGCGGCAGCGTTCGAGCACGCGGACCGCGTCGGCGCCCGGGCCGTGAGCTACTTCGAGGGGCTCGGCGTACCGGCTCGGTCGCTCCCGGTGCTGCACCGCGGTGAGGCCGAGGATGCGCAGATCGCCAAAGAGGTGCGTGCTGCGAAGTTCGTGTACCTCGCCGACGGGTCGCCGTTGCACCTGCGCTCGGTGCTGAAAGACTCGGCGCTCTTCGAGGCGCTGCTTGCGTCGTACCACGGTGGTGGTGTGCTCGCCGCGTCGGGCGCCGGCGCGACGGTGCTCTGCGATCCGATGGTCGACCCGCGTGGCGGGGCGTACACCGTCGGGCTCGGCGTGGTGCGCAACCTCGCGGTGTTCCCGTACCACGGCACCGCGGCCGACCACCTGCGCGAGCGGTCGATCGACCTGCTCCCGAAGAACGCGACGCTCATCGGCGTCGACGAGCAGACCGCGCTCGTCCGCGACACCGACGGGACGTGGACCGCGCGGGGTGAGGGGGCGGTCACTGTGTACGGCGGGGAAGCACCGCTCGCCTTCACCGAAGGCGCCTCTGTCCTCGGTCTCCCCACCTGAATCGGGCCCCGCTGAATCGCGCTCAGGCGTCGGGCGCCGGAGATCAGACTTCGGGCGACGTCGGCGCGGGCGGGGTGCGCTGGCCGTCCTGGAATTCCTTCGACGCCTGACCCAGCGAGCGTGCCAGCTTCGGCAGCTTGGTCGAGCCGAACAGCAACAGCACGATCGCGAGCACGATCAACAACTCGGTGGGTCCGAAGCTCATCGGGACTCCTCAGTTTCGACGACACGTGTGGTTCGCCACCGACCTGGGTGCGGATGTGGCGTCCCTGAGGCGGATGGGGTGAGCTGCAGGCGGCACTCAGGACGCGGTGATCGTGACCCCGTTGATCGTGATGGTCTTGGTCGGCGTGCCGGCGGCGTTGTTGCTCCCGAAGCTGTTGATGGTCTGCGCGACCTGCAGCCCAGCCGCATCCATGGACCCCAGCGTCGAATAGAGGTACGGGCTGCTGCCCGACGAGTTGAGCTGCGCGGCACCGTTGTCGCTCACCACGAGGAAGAACTGCGAGCCGGAGGTGCCCGGGCCCGAGTTGGCCATTGCGACGGACCCGGCCGTGTAGCCGTCGGCCGGCGGCTCGTCGGGCAGCTTGTACCCGGGGCCACCCGTACCGTCGCCCTTCGGGTCGCCGCCCTGGTCGACGAAGTCGGTCACGATGCGGTGGAACGTGGTGCCGTTGTAGAAGCTCTTGCACGCCAGGTACACGAAGCTGTTCACCGTCTTGGGCGCCTGCTTCGAGTCGAGCGCGATCGTCACGTCGCCCTCGGTGGTGTGCAGGACCGCGGTGTACTGCTTCGACGGGTCGATTCCCATCCCCGGCTTCGGCAGCGTGGTCTTCGCCGCGGTGGCGGGGAGCGCGGTGTCGCACGTGGTCGTGAAGTTGGTCGGCGCTGCCGAGGACGACGTGTCGGACGACGAGTCGTCGTCGCCCTTCGTGAGTTGCACGAGCACGAGCACCGCGGCGAGCGCAAGGAAGAGGAGGCCGACGTTGCGGGCGGCCTTGAATCGCCGCCGGCGCTTCTCCTCGGCGAGCATCGCCTCGCGGCGGACCTCGCGGTTCTGGCGCTGGCGTTCCCGCTTGGTGGCTTTGGGCACGGCGGGGGAGTCTACCGACGCGCAAACGGAGCAGAGGATCGCACGGGCACCCCGGTACGATGGGGCGTCGTGACCTTGCTCGTGCAGAAGTTCGGCGGCACGTCGGTGGCCGACGCCGACCGCATCCGTGCGGTCGCCGAGCACGTCGTGCGCTCGCGTCGCGCCGGCAACGACGTCGTGGTGGTGGTCTCGGCCATGGGCAAGACCACCGACGACCTCGAACGCCTCGCGCACGACGTCGCCACCGAGCCCGCCGCCCGCGAGATGGACATGCTCCTCACGTCGGGCGAGCGCATCTCGATCGCGCTCCTCTGCATGGCGATCATCGACCAAGGGGAGCCGGCAGTGTCGTTCACGGGCTCACAAGCCGGGATCGTCACCGACACCGCGCACCGGAAGGCGAAGATCGTCGAGATCAAGAGTGACCGGCTGCGCGAGGCGATCGCGAGCGGCAGTGTCGCGGTGGTCGCGGGCTTTCAAGGTGTGTCGACCGATCGCGACGTGACCACGCTCGGGCGAGGTGGCTCCGACACCACGGCGGTCGCACTCGCGGCTGCGCTCGGCGCCGACGTGTGCGAGATCTACACCGACGTGTCGGGCGTGTTCACGGCTGACCCGCGCATCGTGCCCAATGCTCGTCGGCTCGCGCGCCTCTCCTACGACGAGATGCTCGAGATGGCGGCCACCGGCGGTCGTGTGCTCGCGCTGCGCTCCGTCGAATTCGCCCGCAACTACGGCGTGCCCGTGCACGTGCGCTCCAGCTTCACGTGGGAGCCCGGCACCTGGGTGCACGAGGAGGATCCAACCATGGAACAACCGATCATCTCGGGTGTCACGCACGACACCTCGGAGGCCAAGGTCACGATCTTCCACGTCCCCGACAAGCCAGGGATCGCGGCGTCGCTGTTCCGCGCTTTGGCCGACGGCAACGTGAACGTCGACATGATCGAGCAGAACGTGTCGACCGACGGTCACACCGACATCTCGTTCACCGTCCCGAAAGACGAGCTCGCCCGTGCGACCGACGTGGTCGACAAGATCATCGTCGACATCGACGCCGGCGGTGCCAACTACGACGCCGCGATCGGGCGCGTGTCGCTCGTCGGCGCAGGGATGAAGACGAACCCCGGTGTTGCGGCGCAGATGTTCGAGACGCTCGCGACCGAGAACGTGAACATCGAGATGATCTCGACGTCGACGATCCGAATCTCATGCGTGGTGCACGAGGACGACGTGGAGAAGGCAGTGCGCGCGTTGCACGACGCGTTCGAGCTCGAGGCGTCAGCGTGACCGCCGCGCCGGTCCGTGTCGGACTCGTCGGTGCCACCGGCCTCGTCGGTACTGAGATGCTCCGCCTGCTCGAAGCGCGCGCGTTTCCCGTGGCGGAGCTCCGCCCGTTCGCGTCGCCGCGCTCGGCCGGGCGCAGGCTCCCGTTCGCCGGCGGAGAAGTCGAGTGCCGGGTCCTCGCCGACGGGTGCTTCGACGGCCTCGACCTGGTCGTGATCGACGTCGACGACCCCCTCGCGCTGGAGTGGGCGCCACAAGCCGTCGCGGCGGGCGCTCGCGTCGTCGACAAGTCGGCCGCGTTCCGCATGGAGCCCGACGTGCCGCTCGTGATCGCGGAGGTGAACCCCGAGGACGTGCGCGACATGGGGCGCGGCATCGTGTCGTCTCCCAACTGCACCACCACGGTGCCGCTCGTTGCACTCGCGCCGTTGCACCGCGCGGCCGGGATCCGGCGCATGGTCGTGTCGAGCTACCAGTCGGTGTCGGGCGCGGGACAGCCGGGTGTGCACGAGCTCGACGAGCAGTGGACGAAGGGCGCGGGCCAGGCCGACCGCTACCTCGACGCCGGCGCTCGCGGCCCGCTCGAGCCGGGCGAAGTGTGGGACCGCCCCATCGCGGGGAACGTGATCCCGAAGGCGGGCTCGGTGAAGGAGGGCGGTTACACCTCCGAGGAATGGAAGATGGTGCGCGAGACCCGCAAGATCCTCCACGCACCCGAGATCCAGGTGAGTTGCACGTGCGTGCGAGTACCGGTGTACGTCGGGCACGGGGTCGTTGTGAACGTGCAGTTCGAGCGGCCGCTGTCGAAGGCCGACGCGGTCGAGCTGCTCACCGATGCGCCCGGGGTGCAGCTCGTCGACGGCGGCGACGGCGCCCCCACGCCGATGGAGGCTGCGGGCATCGATCCCGTGCTCGTGGGTCGGTTGCGGGAAGACCCGTCGCAGCAGAACACGCTCGACCTGTGGGCCACCGGCGACAACCTGCGCAAGGGCGCGGCGCTCAACGGCATCCAGCTACTCGAGCTGCTGCTCCCCAGCTGAGCTCTCGCTGGATGGGTCGCTCGCGCCAATCGGCCCGATCGGGGCGGTCGCGAGGTCGGTGCTGAGGCTGGGTACCCGGCGCACGCCGTACATGCTCACCAGGCGTGCCACCAGCGTGACGAGGAACACCTGACCGAGCAGCGCCTCGAAGGTCACGAGCACGCGTCCGACGTCGGTGGCGGGTGACAGGTCGCCGTAGCCCACCGTCGTCATGGTGATGAAGCTGAAGTACAGGAACTCGACGTTCGTCGCGGGCGTGTGCATCTGCGCGAAGAACGACCCGTGGTCGAAGTCGTCGACGGCGGCGTAGACCCCCGCGAATGCGATCCCCAGGAGCACGTACACGCACACCGCGCCGAGGATGGTCTCGGTGCCGATGGTCTCGTGACGCAGGATGCGGTTGAGGATCACCACCGGCGCGACGAGCACGAGCAGGAACACGATGAACGTCGACCCGTCGTTGCCGTGGCGTCCGACGAGTGCCTGGAGCAGGGTCGACAAGATGCAGAAGAGCACGGCGACGAGCCCGATGCGGAAGCCACGCTCGCGCACGTGCGATGTGAAGAGCGCGAGGAGGAAGGTGCCGCCGAGCACGACCGTGATGGCGAACCGCTCCCAGAGCGAGCGTTCCAGCAAGGCGATGACCACGTAGCCCACGAGGATGACCGCGAGCAGCAGGCCGTAGCTGTCGCCGCGCCGGACGCGAGCCATGAACGCTCCGCGTGCGTCGCGGATCCGATGCGGTCGTTGTACTGCAGGCACAGCCGCCGATGGTGGCACGGCCCGGGCGAGGAATTGGTGATGGGTCGCGCTCAGCTCGGCCAGGCTCAGCCAGCGAGGCGTTGCTCCCGCGCGTCGCGCATGACGAGGTCGAGCAGTGAACGTGGGTCGTCGTGGCCGCCGCTCATCACGATGCCGAGGTTGCACTGCACGCGTGCGAGCGACAGCAGACGTCGAGCGATCTTCGCCGCGTCGGCGTCGGCTTTGAGGTCGTTGCACACCACGACCAGCGTGTGCTCGTCGACGCGGGCGAGCGTGTCGTCGCGACGAAGGTGGGCGCCGATGATCGTCGTCGTGGCCTTCATGTCGGCGCGGGCACCCGTGTAGTCGTGTGGATGCGAGAGCACGGCAACCATGACCTGCTTGTCGTTGCGCGCGGCACGCGCCAGCGCGACCGTCGTGCGATCGAGCAGCAGCACCCACCCGGGCAGATGGGTGCCCGGGTCGAAGAGCGACTCGTAGGTTCGGTAGGCCGAGACAGGGATCGCCTGTCCCCAGGTCGTCATGTAGGCATCCTTCGGACGTTCAGGGCTGCGGCTTGACCAGAAAGCGGTCCGATCCCGATGTCAGCCGACCTTCGGGTTGTGGGTGCCGTCGGGGAAGGTGATGGGGAGCAGGCGCATCATCCGCGCGTAGCGGGTGTCGCCGAACACGTATCCCACGTAGGGAGCGGCCCACGCGTGGAACACCATCCACCAGTTGCCCGATGCATCCTGGAACACGTCCTCGCCGCCCGGCCCGGCCATCGCGCCGCGGCTGGTGAGCAGCGGGCCGCTGTAGATGCGCTCGCACGGTGCCAGCGGCGTCGCGCACCACGCGACCGCGACCTTGTAGTTGTCCAGCCACCATTGGCCGGCGGAGTAGAAGAGGAGGTAGCCCCCTCCGGGCGCCGGCATCATCGTCGGCGACTCGATCACCGGCGTCTCGAAGGTGTCCCACTGCGACGCGAGGATCTCGAACGGCCAGAGCGCAACGGACAAGCCATCGTTGGTGAGGAGCGTCGACCAGATGCGCGTGGGCTCACCGGTGGCTGCGATGCCGAAGCTCTGCGACACGAGGTACACCTGCCCGTCGTCGGCGACCATGACCTTGGGGTCGATCGAGCCGCCCCGCTCTGGCTGGCACAAGATCGGCGTGTTGCGCTCGTCGACGAAGGGACCTTCGGGCTTCGCGCTCGTCGCGCGGCCGATGCACCACATGCCTGCAGAGCCGGGGAGCACCGACTTCGCCGAGTAGTAGAGGACGAAGCGCTGGCTCGGATCGTTCGCAGGGCGTTCGATCACCGACGGCGCCCACGTCGAGCTGCGCAGGATCGCCCACGTGCTCCCGGTCTGCGCGGCGGCGTAGACCGTCGGGCCGACGAAGGCGTCGCCGACCCACGACCAGTGGACGAGGTCGGTCGACTTGATCACCTGCACCGTGCCGCCGGGGCCGCCGGTGGAGTAGCCGTAGAAGGTGTCGCCCGTCTTCATGATCGACGGGTCGGGGAAGTCGATGGGGCGGTTGCCCGTCCGTCCGACGTTCACGAGGACGGGATCGGTGGGCGCGCCGTCGGGCGGGGGCGGGAGGCACGCGCTCGCGACCACCGCGACCGATGTGATCGCGATCGCGAGCCAGACGCGGCGGCTCCGGACGGCAGCGGGCGAACGCACCTTCATTCTCCTCAGCGACGGATGACGGTCCCAGCCCGACTCCGCCCACATCAACGACAGATTCGGCTCGCGGCTGAAGGCGCCGGCGCGACGGGCTTTCGCGTCCGCAGGGGGTGCCGGTAGATTCGCCCGCGATGCGGCATCGATGGGTTGTCGAGACTCGTGCGACCTTCGGCGACGCGGGCCCAAGCTCCCGCGTGTGACCGAGCAGCCACCTCCGGAAGGCCCCCGGCCAGAGGGCGCGGAGCCATCCGACGATCGGGTCCTGACGCGGCCATTCGTCACCGTGGTGTGCGCTGGCTTCTTCAGCTTCTCCGCGCTCGGTGTGTTCCTGCCCGTGTTGCCGCGCTACGTGGAACGCCGGCTCGGCGGAGGTGACATCGCGGTCGGCGTCGCGGTCGGGGCGATGGCGGTCGGGGCGGTGATCCTGCGCCCGCTCGCCGGGCGCATCGGTGACCGATTCGGGCGCAAGGTGCTCATGGTCGGGGGCGCGGCCCTGCTGGCGTCGATGGCAGCGATCGCAGGGCTCGTCGAGGCGTTGCCATGGCTCATCGGGACCCGGGTGCTGCTGGGACTCGGCGAGGCGGCGTTCTTCATCGGCGCGACCACCATGGCGACCGACCTGGCGCCGGAGGACCGTCGCGGGGAAGCCGTCAGCTACTTCTCGGTCGCGGTGTGGGGTGGGCTGGCGGTCGGGCCCGTCATCGGCGAGATGGTGCTCGATCACTCGCACTACGCCCGGGTGTGGATCACCGGTGCAGCGCTCGCGCTGGTCGCGGCGCTGATCTCGGCGACGATGAAGGAGACGCGCACCGTGCACGCGTCCGGCGATCTGGAACGTGGCCGGCTCATCCATCCGGCGGCGATCCGGCCGGGCGTTCTCCTCGCAGCGACGGTCGTCGGGACGGTCGGATTCGGGGTCTTCCTGCCGCTGTACGGACCTGAGGTCGGCATCGATGACGTCGGACTCGTGTTCCTCGTGAACGGGGTGATGGTGTTGTCGGTCCGCATCTTCGGCGCCCGTCTCCCCGACCGGCTCGGGCCGGTGCGGGCCGGCAGCATCGCGAGCTCGACGACGGCCGTCGCACTCGGGACCATTGCGCTGTGGCACAGCGCGACAGGGGTGTACGTCGGCGCGATCCTCCTCGCGGTCGGCGCGGCATTCGGCTACCCGGCGTTCCTCGTGCTCGCGCTCCGCGACGTGCCGGAGTCACAGCGGGGCTCTGTGGTCGGGACCTTCAGCGCCTTCTTCGACTTCGCCAGCGGTACCGCCGGCCTGCTCCTCGGCGGCATCGCCGCGGCGACGAACTACCGGGGCGCGTTCGCGACCGCGGCGGTGTTCGCATTGGCCGCGTTCGTGTTGCTCCGCAGCGGGTTCGTCGGCGACCGGCACGCTCCGGTCACTTCCCCGACGCCGGTCGACCCCGCGCTGCTGGAACCCCCCATCCCACCGTGACGTACCCGCCCCGATCTCCCGCGCGATGGCGCGCGATGGATGCCGGGGCATGGGAAAGCCCCGGTCCGCGCGTGCGCTCAGAAGTCGGTGCCGCCGTCGACGTTGATGACCGCGCCCGTGAGGTATCCCGCGCGCGGCGACAGCAGGAAGGCCATGAGCTCGCCGACTTCGGCCGGCTGCCCGGGACGTCCGAGCGCGACGTCCATGTGCCACTCGTCGACCATCACCTGCTCCAGGACGCCCTCCGGGCTCACGCCGCGCGCAATGGCGAGCTGCTCGCGGAGCGCCGCCAGACCACCCGTCTCGATCGCGCCCGGGCACACGCAGTTCGCCCTGATCCCGGCAGGCCCGTACGCCTTGGCGATGGTCTTGGTGAACGCGGCCACCGCGGTCTTCATCGCCATGTACGGGAGCCGCTCGACGTGGTACGCGCGGATCGAGTACGCCGCCGTGGTCACGATGGTGCCGGCGCCCGCCTTGGTCAGGTGTGGCACAGCAGCCCGGACCGCGCGGACGGTTCCCATGAGGATGTCGTCGAAGCTCTCGGCCCAGACGGCGTCGGTGGCCGCGTCGGGCGTGCTGTGCGATGCGCGGCTCGTCCCCGTGGTGATACAGAGGCCGTGCAGACCGCCGAGGCTCGCAACCGCGTCGTCGACGAGCTGCTCGGCCGACGTGGTGACGTCACCCGCGACCGCGGTCACCTTGGCGTCGTGCTCGCGCGCCAGCTGGGCCGCCGCGTCCTCCGCTCTCGTGAGATCGCGACCCGCGATCGCCACTCGAGCGCCCTCCGCCGCGAGCACGGCGGCCGTCGCGAAGCCCATGCCCGCCGTGCCGCCGACGACCAGATACGCCTTGTCCCGAACACCGAGGTCCATGACCGTCAGCTTGCCAGACGGGCTGCGGCGACGTCGCCGGCCATCAGGCGGTCGGGACGACGATGCCGTACGCCTCGGCCGCGTTGTCCTGGAACACGCGGCGCCGGGCGTAGGGATCGAGCTTGGTCGCCACCTCGGTGAGCATCGCCTTCGACTGCGGGTACGTGCACGTCGGGTGGGGGATGTCGGTCTCGACGACCACGTTGCGGATGCCGATGTCCTCGAGCGTCTTGGTGGGCCCGACCTTCTCGAACCAGAACGTCACGAGGAAGTGGTCGTGGAAGTGCTCGGTGGGGCGCTTCTCGCTGAGCTTCGCCTCGGAGGGCTCGGTGACCATTTCGTCGAGCTGGTACTCCATCGCCTCGAGGATGAACGGGATCCAACCGACGCCGCTCTCGGCCGAGTTGATCGTGATGTTCGGGTAGCGGTCGAACATGTCGCTCATGCAGAAGTTGACGATCACGCGCACGTTGCTCATGTAGAACTGCGTGGCGAGGATCGCGAGGCGACGCTGCGGACCGAAGCTCTCCCAGTAGAGATCGGGGTTCGGGAACGCCGTCACCGAGCCCCGCCGCACGACGTCCACCATGACGGGATCGGTGACGCGACCGCGTCCACCACCGCTGCCGATGTGGAAGTTGAACACCGCGCCCATCTCGTTGCCGAGCGCCCACATCGGGGCGAAGTACGGCGAGTCGAGGTCGGGCAGTCCGACGCTCTGCGGCTTGTCGGTGAGCGTGAACCCGGTGATGCCCGCGTTGCGCAGGCGCGCCATCTCCGCGACCGTCTGTTCCATGTCCCAGATCGGGAGCACACCCTGGGGCAGCAGGCGGCCGCCCGAGTCGTGCTGCACGTCGATGAGGAAGTCGTTGTAGATCGACTGCACCAGGTCGCGCGTCTCGGCGTCGTCGATGCCGAAGATCGAGTTCGACGCGAACCCGATCGCGTTGGGGAACAGGATCTGCGCGTACACGCCCACCTCGTCGAGGAGTGCGAGCCGCGCCGACGGGTCGTAGGTGGACGGATCCACCGCGTCCCACGGCTGGATCATCTGGGTGCCGAGCACCTTCTCCGGTCCCTGCGCCGACTTGCGGATGGTGTTGCCACCCGTGCTCGCGAAGACGAAGTCGTCGAGGTACCACGCCGAGATGCCGTCGTCCAGCGTCCGCATGACCGGGACGCGGTCCTGCATGCTCTTCGGCGCACGTGAGGTCCACAGGTCGGGCGGCTCGCTGAAGTGGGCGTCGCAGTCGACGACGCTCAGGCCTTCGAGCACGGTGTCAGCCTCTGCAGTGGCGGTGGTGGCCATCGCGTCCCCCTTGTGGTCTCGTGGTCTCCATACGGTACCGAGCCGGCGGGCGCGGCGCTTCGCCGAGCGCGTTGACAGTGGGGCGAACCCTTCCGTATGGTTCGCGCAAGCTGACGCCCACCGCAACGGTCGGAGACGAACGAGTGCTCGAGAACGCCCGCGTGCTCATGACCGGGATCACCGGGCAGGTCGGGAGCTCGATCGCCCGGATCCTTGCGCCGCGCAACCAGATCGACGGCCTCGCCCGCTACACGAGGGAGGGTTCGAAGGACCAGGTCGAGGCGATGGGCGTGACCCCGATCGTCGGCGACTACTCGACCGGCGACCTCGACGGCGTGCCCGACGAGTACGACTATGTGCTGCACGTCGCTGCCGACGTGTTCCCGACCGACATCGACACCGGTGTCAAGCAGAACGCGGAGGGCACCGGGCTGCTCTTCCACCACCTCCGCACGGCGCGCGCGTGGATCTACGTGTCGACGACGGGGGTGTACTGGGACCACCCCGATCCGTGGTACCGCTACAAGGAGACCGATCGGCTCGGCGGCAGCACGCGGATCACCTCGCGGTTCGCGTACGGCACGAGCAAGTTCGCGGGCGAGGCCGTCGCGCGGACCCTCTCGCGGATCCACGACGTGCCGGTGACGATCCCGCGCCTCAACTGGTCCTACGGCCTCGGCGGCCACGGCGGACTCCCCGTCGTGTTGATGGCGCAGCTCCTCGCCGGCCAGCCGATCACGATCAACCCCGACTGGGAGATGGTCGGCGGACCCATCCACGAAGACGACCTCGCAGGCCAGATCGACGGGTTCTTCGACGCCGCGACCGTCGGAGGCACGATCGTCAACTGGGCCGGGGACGACGCGATCTCCGTCGAGCAGATGATCCCCTGGTTGGCCGACCTCATGGGCGTCGCCCACGAATTCGCCTACTCGCGTGAATCGACCGCGTACCCGAGGGCGACCGACAACACCAAGCGGGTGTCGCTCGTCGGCGAGTGCACGGTGAAGTGGCAGGACGGCTTCCGCCGGGTCCTGGCCGAGCGGTTCCCCCAGGTCGAGCTCCGGCCCGTCTGATGACGGGCCTCGTCGACGCGGACCGCCTGCTGGAGCAGGCCACCACCGCCACCGGGCTCGACGACTGGGGTGATCTCCCGTTTCGCGAGCCGCTCGAGGCGTATCTCTGGTCGCTGGCGCACGAATCGGGCCAACCTCCCGAGCGCCTCGAGCTTCTCGCCGGCGGAACGGTCGCCACACTGGTCAAGCGGCTCCGCCTGGTCGACGACCGCAAGCAGCATCCCGAGATCGCCGCCGAGCGCATCGTCGCTCCCATCGTGATCGTCGGCCTGCCGCGCACCGGATCGACGCACCTCCACGCGGTGATGGCCACGCGCCCGGGCGCCCGGGCGCCGCTCCAGTGGGAGATGAACGAGCCGTCCCCACCGCCCGACGCGGCGACGTTCGCGTGCGACCCCCGCATCGCAAGGGTCCAGGGCGCGCTCGACGCCCGGCCGAACGCCGACGAGCTTCAACGCGCGCATCCCTTCGGCGCCACGCGCCCGGAGCAGTGCATCGGGCTCATCGACTGGAGCTTCGTCAACTCCGCTGCGCTGGCCGCGCACTCCCTGCCGTCGTACTTCGACTGGTTCCTCGACGCCGACCAGCGGATTGCGTACGAGCACCACCGCAGGATGCTGCAGCACCTGCAGTGGCGGGTGCCCGGCGAATGGGTGCTGAAGTGGCCGAAGCACGTGTTCGCGCTCGACGCGCTCCTCGCCACCTATCCCGACGCGAGGATCGTGTGGACCCACCGCGATCCCGGCACCGTGCTCCCGTCGGTGTGCAACTTCGTCGGTGCCGTCCGGCGCAGCGTCAGCCCCGGGTACGACCCCGTGCGCTTCGCCAAGGAGTGGACCGCCCTTGAAGAGATCGGGCTCTGGCGCGCGATGAACGTGCGCGCGTGCATGGACGACGAGGCGCGCTTCTTCGACGTCCAGTACAACGACCTCACGGCTGATCCGGTCGGCACCGTATGCGATGTCTACGAGTACTTCGGCGTCGCCGTCGACGACTCGGCGCGACGTGCGTTCGCGGAATTCCAGGACGAGAACCCCAAGGACAAGTTCGGCCCTCACACCTACACCGCCGAGCAGTACGGCCTCGACTCCGAGCGCATGCGCGATCGCTTCCGGCCGTACATCGAGCGGTTCGGGGTCGAGCCCGACCGGCCGCGCCGAGGCACCCGGTGACCGCGACCGCGTGGACGGCCGGCTTCCCGGTCGAGGCCGGACTCCCTCAAACGGTGCGCAAGGACCCGCCCGGGTTCCACGAGGCGATCTGGACCTGGGGCTACGACCCGAGCGCGCGCGTCGGCTGGTACCTCTACCTGCTGCACGACATCGAGGACGAGGCACTGCGACGGGAGGTCGTCACGCTCTACCTGCCGGACGGGACGATCCTGCAGGGCGGAGGTCAGGGTCGCAGCAGCCACGGCCGGATCGCCGCCGGCGACCACCTCGAGCTCGAGTGCGTCGAGCCGTTCCGACGCTGGGAGACGCGCTACGACGGCGCCGTCGCTCCCGTGTCGTGGGACGGCGAGGGGACCAGCGGCGATCCGGTGCCGGTGCGCCTCCGGTTCTCCATGGAGGCGGCCACGCCTGCGTGGAACGTCGAGGGCGACTGGGGTGAGCCGCCACCGAACATGCGCTTCCACCAGCTGTACCGGATCGCAGGCGACGTGGAAGTCGGCGAGCTGCGCACGCCTCTCAGCGGCTCGACGATGCGCGGCCACTCGCGTCGCGAGCGCGACCTCTCCGCGTACACCGGCCACGTGCTCGCCACCGCGCTGCTCGACGACGGATCCGCGTTCGGCATGTTCTGCTTCTTCGGCGATGCCGCGGAGCTCCGGCTCGATCACGGCTACGTCGTGATCGACGGCAACCTGCACGAGGCTCGGGTGGTCGAAGTCCCGTTGATCGAGCGGGCGCAGCGCAGTGGCGAGCCACTGCGATTCGTGCTCACCGGCGACTTCGGCACCGCGGTCGTCACCGGCGAGTCCATCGTCACGACCTACGGGGTTCGGACGACCGGACCGCAGGCGGGACTGGCGACGTCGATGGGGATTGCGCGCTACGAATGGAACGGCCGCGTCGGGTACGGCCCGATCGATCGATCGCACCGCATGCCGGCGCCCACGCGGACGCAGACGGAGGGATCACCGTGACGACGATCAGCGACCTGCTCAGCTACCGCGGCAAGCGCGCTGTCGTGACGGGCGCGGCGTCGGGGATGGGACTGTCGTGCGTCGAACGGCTCACCGAGTTGGGGGCCGAAGTCGTCGCCCTCGACCTCGTGGCGCCAGCACGCCCGGTCGCACAGTTCATCGAGCTCGACGTGCGTGACCCCGCCAGCATCGAAGCGGCGACTTCCGCGATCGACGGGCCCATCCACGCGCTGTTCAACGTCGTGGGGGTGCCGCCGGCCCGTGAGGCGATCGAGGTGTTCACGATCAACTTCATCGGGCCGCGCTACCTCACCGAGCTCCTGGTGCCGAAGATGACCGAGGGTTCTGCCATCGCCAACGTCGCGACCGTGCTCGTCGGCCGCGACGAGACGCGATCCGCGGCACGCGAGGCGCTGGCGGTCGACGGCTTCGGGCCTCTCGCGGCATGGGCCGCGGCGAACCCCGACAAGCTGGTCGAGGGCTACATGTTCTCGAAGGCGTGCTTCACCGAGTACACGGTGCAGCAGGCGCCTCGCCTCATCGAGCAGGGGATCCGCATCAACATCATCGGGCCGTCGACCACCGACACGCCGTTCCTCGACGCCCTCCACGCGGTGATGCCGGGAATCAGCGACCCACCGACCGCCGTGATCGGCCGTCGCTCCACCGCCGCCGAGCAGGCCGACGTCCTCGTGTTCCTGAACAGCGGCGTGCCCACCTACATGACCGGCGCGGTGATCGCGAACGACGGCGGGTACACGGCCGCACTCGACACCGGCCAGCTGTAGCGCGCGCCGAGCGTCGCTCGCTCGGGCGCGACGAGGCCGATGGCGACA
>JBEVIU010000142.1:0-13807 GCA_040510575.1 Acidimicrobiia bacterium
CGTCGTCGGAGAACGCCATCTCGCCCGTGCCGAAGCCCATCTTGTGCGCGCGGTAGCGCACGACGTCGCGCGTCACGTCCTTCGCGTACTTGATGCCGTCGACGTAACAGATCTCGTCGCCGTAGTACGTCGGAATGGGGATCTCCGCGATGCGGTGACCGGCTTCGTGCAGTTGCAGGATGATCTGGGTGTCGAAGTTGAAGCCGTCGTCGTTCGGCGCGAGCGGCAGTGATCGCAACGCGTCGACCGAGTAAGCGCGGTAACCCGAGTGCCACTCGGTGAGCTGCGTGCCCGCGACCTTGTTCTGCATCGTCGTGAGCACACGGTTGCCCAGGTACTTGTACGCCGGCATGCCGCCCTTGCGAGCTTCACCCGGCTCCATGATGCGCGAGCCGAACACCGCCTCGGCGCGACCCTCCTCGATGGGCGCGACCATCTCCGCGAGCATCTCGGGCGCGTACTGGCCGTCGCCGTGGAGCAACACGACGATGTCCCAGCCGTGGTCCATCGCGTACTGGTAGCCCCACTTCTGGTTCCCGCCGTACCCGAGGTTCTCCGGGTGCCGCACGATCGTGAGCGGGAGGTCGGTGGACTGTCGGTATCCGAGCCCGACGAGGTAGGTCGAGTCGCCGCTCGAGTCGTCACCCACGAGGACCTCGTGGATGCGCGGACGGAACTCGACGGGGATCCGATCGAGCACCTGAGCCAGCGTGGACGCCGCGTTGTACGCCACGACGAGGATCCCAACCTTTTTCACCGGGGAAAGGCTACTGCTGGGGTTCTGGATCGCCGGGTGTGGCGGGCTCCGGTGTGGCGGGTTCGGGTGCGGCGTGTCGCCGGAACTGCCAGGCCTCCCATGCGGCGCCGGCGCCGAGCACGAGCACACCGAGGAACGCGGCGACGTGCGCGCCACTGAACCAGTGCGGCCAGTCGCGCGAGAGCTCGTGGTGTTCGCGCGCCTGGATCCACATCATCTGCCCGGCCGCGGCGGCGACCAGCGCAGCGGGGAGGAACCGACCGATGCGCGGTCGCCACACCGCGAGCGCGCCGAGCGGACCCGCCGCAAGCGCGGCGAGCGGGTGGATCACCACTGCCGCGACTGCAGCGGTGGTGAGTCCGACCACCACCGCGGCGCGCAACGACGCGCGCCCTTCGATCGACGGCCCCGTGATCGCCCAGATCGGCGCCTCCGGCTCGGGCGGCGGGACGTTGGCGCCTCGCGCACGCCGAACGCCGAACGCGATGAGCACGAAGCACAGCACCACGCCGAACGCGGATGCGATCAGCGCGATGTCGACGGCGCGCTGTGGTGTCCACGTGGCGGTGAACGCGAGCGTTCCCGCGTGTTCCGGCGTGACCAGCCAGCCCGCGGTGCTGCCGTCGAGGGTGATCGGGCCGTCGACCTCGGCATCGTCGACGCTGAGCTCCCAACCGTCGTTCATGCTCTGGTCGAGCTGCACCCAGAACGGCTTCCCGTCGGTGGTGAGCGAGCCGCCGGCCTTGGTCGGCGTGTGCGTGCCGACCTTCACCACGGGCCCGGCGTTCGCACTGGTCTCCGTCGTCGCCCACTCGGGAGTCGTGAGCACGAGACGGTCGAGGTCGATGCCGGTGTCGATGCCGGGCGCGGTGCGCACGTCGTGGCGGCCTGGTTCGAGCACGAGCGGCGTGCCGTCGCACGATTCGGCGTCGAGGCTCTTCCCCGCGAGGGCGTCGGCGGACGAGCCGGACAATCGCAGGCCGACCGGCTCACCGTCGACGGTCAGGAGGTCGGTGCGACACGTCGGGTCGACCGCGACGCTCGGGGTCCGTGTGGGCAGCCCGGGTACCACGACCTCGGCGATCGCGACCGGCAGGGCCACCTGGTTGCCGCTGACGGAGTCGGTGACGAGGCGCGGGTCGGCGTCCGCGATCTCGATCTTCAGGTGCTGGCCCTCGAGCGGCGTGGGCAGCGGCACCTGGAAGCGCGCGGTCGAGCCGAGCGCACCGGGCTCGGCCACCGGCAGCTCGACCGACACGGGTGCTCCTCCGTCGACCGACACGTTCAGTCGTCGCGGGGCGCTGTGGTGCTCGTCGGTCACCACCGTCACGTCGAGGTCGTCGAGCCGCACGGGTCGACCGGCATCGAGCTCGACGGCCTGTCCGGTGATCCCCACGAACGGTGTGCTCCACCAGGTCGTGGGGTCGCCGTCGAAGGCCGACGCGGGGCGCGCCGCGAGCGAGCCGGCGAGCTGCTCGGTGGCGCTGGCGGTCCACCCTCCCTCACTGGCACCTGGGAGCCCGACGGCGGCGTCGATCAGGTGATCGGGCGCACCGGCGTGGAGCCGCGCCGTCCCTGCGAGGTCGACGGCGATCGGCGCATCGAGCGTGAAGGTGCGCCGCATCGCGAGCTCCGGATCCTGGCGGACGACCTCCGCGGCGTCGGCCCGCTGACGCGTCAGCACGAGCGCGAGGGGCGCTGACGGGTGGCGCTTCCCGAGTCGGTCGAGGAGCTGCTGCGGCAGGCGGATCATCTCCTCCACCTGCACGCCCGGAATTGCGATCTCGCTGAAGCCCACTGGGCCGGGGTCGGGCGCGACGTCGAGGATGCGGACCTCGGCGGTGCGGAACGGCTTGCCATCGAGCTGCACCTCGACACCTTGGCGTGAGCGCGCCTGCTCCTCGGTCATGCTCACGTCGAACGTGCGGGTGCCGTCGAGCACGACCTCCGCGTGCACCGCGGCGCGCGCGCCCGGGCGGTTCTGGGGTTGGATCAGGGTGAGGTGATCGGCGTGCGACGGTTCGTCGAGCGTGATGCCGATGCGTGGGTCGACGCCGAGCGGCGTGCCGGTGTCGACCAGCCACGAGGTGCGGACGTCGCCGTCGAACGCGTTGACCGGCCGATCCTCGGGGAGGAGCACGAAGTCGTTGCCGTACGAGCTCGCCCACACCGACGACGCGCCGCGGTACTCGGCGACCGTCCGTGAGTCGGCGGCGCGTCCGGGCGCGAGGTCCATGCGCGCGTCGGACGGGTCGTCGATCGTGGTGATCGACGCGTCGATCGGCTCGGTCGCGCCGAAGTTCTCGCGCAACGAGTACCAGCGTTGTGCGCGCTTGCGATCGGTGTCGGTGACCACGTAGCGCGTCGCCGGTCCGGTCGCCGCGTCGAACTGTCCACTGACCGCGAGCTCGGGCGCGAGCAGCACCGGACCGTCGCGACCGTCGAGCAGTCCCGCGGCCGCCGCGGTGACGAGCCCGTTCCCGTCGCCGTCGACGACGAGGCCGCCGCCTGCCGGGATGGTCGACACGATGGGGCGGCCGCCGCCGGGCACCTTCAGCACCCCGACCTGGGGCGGAACCGGCGCGTCGACCGGGATGCCGAGTTGCACCTCGTCGATCAGCGGGTGGTCGCTCGGCGCCTGGTTCGGGTAGGGGCCGCCGAACGTGGTGGGCGTGCCCAGGTGCGCGGCCGGGTCGGTGAGCCACTGCCACACGCGCGCCGGGCGGGCGGTGCCGTACCGCTCGTACTTGAGGTCGTTGCGCACCACGATGTCGCTGATGCCCAGGAGCCGCGCGATGGGCACGACCGACTCGGGCTCGAAGGTGCCTTCCTGCAGGCTGCGGTCGAGCGCGGCGAGCAGCGACACCCCGGCAGGCGAGCCCATCGGGATGATCTCGCGTTCGAGGATCGGCCGGTCGGTGAGCCCGCCGAGGATGGGGTTGAAGGTGTGGCCCCAGCGGTAGCTGGCGAAGTCGATGCCGGGGAGCTCGAGCACCCTCCCGTCACTCTGCCCGATGTCCTCCTGGTCGAGGTACGCCGCCGTCTCTTCCCACGCCGCTGGGATGTCCTTGCGTGAGAAGCGGTCGGCGATGAGGCCCGATCGCCACTGCGCAGGGAGCGCCGCGGCGACGAACACCGCGAGCACCGCCAGCCCGACCACGCCGACGCGCGCATGGCGACGCTGCAGCGCGGCACCGCCGGCCGCGACCAACCCGGCCATCCCGAGGACGACGAGCGGAACCGCGCGTTGCGTGTTGCGCAGGCTCAGGATCAGGTCGCTGCTGCGGCTCGCGGCCTCGAACGCCGTCCCGAACGGTGAGCGGGGGTTGGGGAATGCACCGACCGAGAGCACGGTGCCGACCACGATCAGCCCCGCGAAGTACACACGTGGTCCCCAGCGCGCGATCGCGCCGTACAACAGAGCGATGATCGGCACCGCGAACGAGATCGCGATGAGCCCGACGGTCGTGTACGGCGGCGCGAGCTCGGGCAGCCACGGCCCGATGCTGTCGCGCGCGTAGAAGAACCAGTAGCCGAGACCCCGCAGCACCTCCGCCGCGGAAGTCGTCGCCGAGGTCGTGTTCACCGTCTCGGTGACGGCGAGCAGCGACAACCCGTCCGCGCCGCCGACGGAGTACGCGACCATCCACCAGAGTTGGGTGAGCAGCGTGAGCGCGCCGAGCCGCGCCACGACTGCCAGTCCGGTGCGTACGGTCGCGGTGCGGCTGCCCCACACCGCGTAGGGAACCCAGCACACCGCGCCCGCGATGATGAAGAACACCGCGCTGCCGTTCAGCGATCCGCACGTGGTGACGATCAGCGCGAAGAGCGCGGGCCAGCGCCAGCCGCGGTCCTCGACCGCGCGCACGACACAGAGCACCATCCATCCGAGCGCGGCGTACGGCAACAGCAGGGCCGACGGTCCGGTCACGTGGCCGAGCACGAACGGCGACAGTCCGTAGAGCGCGGCGGCGACCAGTTGCGCGGGGTGGCGCGGGAGCAGGTGGCGCAACAACGCGAGCACGCCGAGCGCGGCGGCGAACTGGATGCCGGCGACCCACCACCGTTGCGCCAACCAGTCGGGCACCCCGATCGCACTGGTGAACCAGTAGTACGGCCCCATCGGCCACAGGTATCCGATGCCCTGGTGGGTCACGTTCCCGCCGCCCGCGCTCGGGTCCCAGAGGCTGCGGGCGCGGTCCATGAGACCGACCGGGTCGGTGTACAGGTACTGCCAGGTGTCGGAGTTGAGGCGACCGTGCCCGCCGAGGCTCAACGGCAAGAAGGTGAGCGCGCCGAACAGGAGCGCGTCACGCCATCCGACGAGCCGTTGCCGCGGGTTCACGTCGCTCAGGCCGCGGGACGCGTCACGTCGAGCAGCAGGGCTTCAGGCACCGGGCGAGGGTACCGGGACGGCCTGGCTCCAGCCTGTCGCTCGGGTGGCCCGTAAGCTGACGTGGTGCATCTCCTCGTCACCGGGGCCGCCGGGTTCATCGGCTCCGACTTCGTCCGCCACTGGGTCGCAGCGCACCCCGACGACCGGGTCGTCGCGCTCGATCTCATGACCTATGCGGCCACCCGCGAGAGCCTCGACGAGGTCGCGGCGGCCATCGACTTCGTGGAGGGCGACATCGGCGACGCCGAGCTCGTCACCACGCTGCTCGAGCGCCACGAGGTCGACGTGGTGGTCAACTTCGCGGCCGAGTCGCACAACAGCCTCGCGGTCCTCGATCCCGAGCGGTTCCTGCGCACCAACGTGATCGGCACCCAGCGTCTGCTCGAGGCGGCGCGCCACCACGGCGTCGACCGCTTCCACCACGTCTCCACCGACGAGGTCTTCGGTCAGCTCGAGCTCGATGACCCCGACGCGTTCACCGAGACCACGCCCTATCGGCCCCGAACGATCTACGCGGCCTCGAAGGCCGGTGCCGATCACGTGGTGCGCGCGTACCACGAGACCTTCGGACTGCCGATCACGATCTCGAACTGCGCGAACAACTACGGGCCGTTCCAGTTCCCGGAGAAGGTCCTGCCGGTGTTCACGACCCGCGCGCTCGACGACCAGCCCCTCCCGCTCTACGCGTCCACTGAGAACCGGCGCGAGTGGCTCCACGTGCGCGACCACAACCGCGCCATCGAGGCGATCCTCGACAAGGGCACGGTCGGCGAGACGTACATGATCGGCAGCGGACGCGAGGCGAGCATCATGGAGATCGCCGACCTCGTGCTCGACACGTTGGGCAAGCCCGAGTCGCTGAAGCAGATCGTGCCCGACCGCCCCGGCCACGACCGGCGCTACGCGGTCGACGCCACCAAGATCCGCCGCGACCTCGGGTGGGCGCCCGCCGTCGAATTCGACACCGGGATCCGCGACACGATCCGCTGGTACGCGGAACACCGCGCGTGGTGGGAACCGCTGCGTGACCGCGCCCCGGTCGTCGAGACCGCGTGGCCCTCCGGCACCGGTAGCAGTTCGGGCGCCGGCACCGGCAACGCTGCAGGGGAGTAGCGGCATGCGCATCCTCGTCACCGGGGGGAACGGCCAAGTCGGCGCGCGGGTCGCCGAGCACCTGGCGGGCCACGACGTGTTCGCGCTCTCACGCACCGAGCTCGACATCGCGTCGCAGGACGCAGTCGAGCAGGTGGTGGGCGAGCTCGCACCGCACGCGATCGTCAACACGGCGGCGATGACGAACGTCGACGGTTGTGAGCGTGATCCCGACGGCGCGCTGCTCGCCAACACGCTCGGTCCGCGGTGGCTCGCGATCGCAGCTGCGCGCGTCGACGCGCACGTCGTGCACGTGTCGACCGACTACGTGTTCGACGGCGAGCGATCGCATCCGTACGACGAGTGGGACGCGGTGAACCCGCTGTCGGAGTACGGCCGCTCCAAGCTCGGCGGGGAGCACGAAGTCGCTACCCACGCGCCGACGTGCGCAGTCGTGCGCACGTCGTGGGTGTTCGGCAAGCGCGGGTCCGACCTCGTGAGCTGGGCCTTCGGTGCGTACGCGCGCGGCGAGCTCAGCGGCGTCCTCGCCGACCAGGTCAGCGTGCCCACCTACGCGCCCGATCTCGCCGCCGCGCTCGCCCGGTTCGCGGTCACCCGCACGCAGGGTCTGTTCCACATCACGAGTGGGTCCGAGGCGGCAACCCGTCACGAGCTGATCACCGTGGCGCTCCGCGCTCGCGGCCTCGACGCCGATGGCGTGGCCCCGATCGAGCATCTCGACATCGAGCGACCGGCCGCACGACCCGTGTACAGCGTGCTCGACAACCGTGCGTTGCGTCTCGCCGGTGCACCGGCGCTGCGATCGTGGCGCGACGCGATCGCCGAGTACGTGAAGGACTGGGACGCACTCGAGGAGACACAGTGAGCGAGATCGCGGTCATCGGGGCTGGGTACGTGGGCATTCCCACGGCGGTGTGCTTCGCGCACCTCGGGCATCGCGTGGTGTGCGCCGACGTCGACGAAGACCGCGTCCGGCTGCTGACCAAGGGAGAGGCGCCGATCCTCGAGGAGGGGCTGACCGCGCTGCTCGCTGAGGGGCTCGAGTCGGGGCGGCTCCGCTTCGTCGTCGGCGCGGCGGACGCGGCCCGCGACGCGGAGTTCGTGTTCCTGTGCGTGCCCACTCCCCAGCACGAGTCGGGCGCGGCCGACCTTTCGTTCGTGGAGCAGGCGGCGCGTGAGATCGCGCCGGTGCTGCGCCCGCGGGCCGTCGTCGTGAACAAGTCGACGATGCCGGTCGGATCCACCGACGTCGTCGCCCGCGTGTTGCGGGCGGCGGGCGCCCCGGCCGAAGTGACGGTCGCGTCCAACCCGGAGTTCCTGCGCCAGGGCCACGCGATCGCCGACACCCTCGCGCCGCACCGCGTCGTGGTCGGCTGTGACGACACCGAGGTCGCGGTGCGCGTGTCGGAGCTGTACCGTGACGTGAAGGCGCCGATCCTCGTCACCGACCCGGCGTCGGCCGAAGTGGTGAAGTACGCGTCGAACGCGTTCTTGGCCACGAAGATCTCGTTCGTCAACTCGATCGCCAACCTCTGCGAGGTCGTGAACGCCGACATGCGCGAGGTGGTGCTCGGCATGGGCTACGACCCGCGCATCGGCTTCGAGACGCTGCATCCCGGCCCCGGGTACGGCGGCTCGTGCTTCCCGAAAGACGTCGCCGCGCTGCTCGACATGGCGACGAGCTACGGGTACGAATTCGACCTCCTCCGCAGTGTCGTCGCGGTGAACGAACGCCAGCGCGATCGCGTCGTCGAGAAGGTGCGCGCCGCGTGTGGCGGGTCGGTCGCCGGCCGATCCATCGGGATCTGGGGCCTCACGTTCAAGGCGAACACCGACGACCTGCGCGAATCGCCGGCCGTCTACGTGGTCGAGGCGCTGGTGGCCGAGGGCGCCGAGCTCCGTGTGTACGACCCCGTTGCCGCGGCAGACGCGACCGACCATCTCGCCGGCGTGGAGCGCGTGGCGGATCCCTACGAGGCAGCCACAGGCACGTCGGTCGTCGCGTTGCTCACCGAGTGGGAGGAGCTGAAGGCGCTCGACTTCCGCGAGGTGCGCGCGTCGATGCAGACGCCGCTCGCGATCGTCGATGCCCGCAACCTGCTCGACGCGTCGGCGCTGCGGTTGCTCGGCTTCGCGTACCAGGGCATCGGGCGCTGATGCCGCGCGCCGTCGTCACGGGCGGGGCCGGCTTTCTCGGCTCGCACCTCAGTGAGACGCTCCTCGCCAGAGGATGGGACGTCGTCGCGATCGACAACCTCTCGACCGGCTCGCTCGGCAACGTCGCGCACCTCCGCGACGATCCTCGTTTCACCCTGCTCGAGCACGACATCGTCCAAGGCATCCCCCTCGACGGACCGCTTGCAGGCCGGGTCGACGCGGTGCTCCACTTCGCCAGCCCCGCCAGCCCCCCGGCGTACCTCGCGCGGGGCATCGAGACGCTCGAGGTCGGCGCGATCGGCACCCAGCACGCGCTCGAGCTGACCCGTGCGAACGAGGGCGCCCGGTTCCTGCTCGCCTCCACGAGCGAGGTGTACGGCGACCCGCTCGTCGATCCCCAGACCGAGTCCTACTGGGGCAACGTCAACCCGATCGGGCCACGGTCGGTGTACGACGAAGCGAAGCGCTACGCCGAGGCGATCACGATGGCGTACCACCGCACGCACGGGCTCGACACGCACATCGTCCGCATCTTCAACACGTACGGCCCGCGGCTCGCGCCGGGCGACGGTCGTGTCGTGTCGAACTTCCTCACGCAGGCGATCCGCGGCGAGCCGTTGAGCGTGTACGGCGACGGGCTGCAGACCCGTTCGTTCTGTTACGTCGACGACGAGGTGCGCGGACTCCTCGCGTTGCTCGACGCGCCGTACCACGAGCCCGTGAACATCGGGAACCCCGACGAGTTCACCGTGCTCGAGCTCGCCGAGCTCGTCCACGAGGTCACCGGCACCACCACCCCGATCGTGCACGAGGCCATCCCGGTCGACGACCCGCGCCAACGCCGCCCCGACATCACCTTGGCGCGCGAGCTGCTCGGCTGGGCGCCCACCGTCGACCTCGTCGACGGGCTCGAGCGCTCGTACTCCGCGTACCTCGCGGCGGCCCGTGGCTGAAGCGTCGTGGTCGGCCGTGGTCGTCGCGTACGAGAGCGGCGATCTCCTCCTCGGCGCAGTCGACTCGCTCCTCGCCGACACGAGCGCCGGCGGCCCGCCCGAGGTCGTCGTGGTCGACAACGGCTCACACGACGGCTCGGTCGCGAACCTGCGCAAGCAGCGGCCTGGGGTGCGCGTCGTGACCCCGTCGAGCAACCTCGGGTACGGGCTCGGCGCGAATGCGGGCATCGCGACGACGAGCGCAGCCCTCGTCGCGGTGTGCAACGCCGACCTCGTGGCGAAGACGGGCACCGCCGCGGTCGTGGTCGGCCGGTTCACCGACGAACCGGGGATCGGAGCCGTGGGTCCGAAGGTCGTCGACGGGAACGGTACGACGTACCCCTCCGCGCGGGTGCAGCCGTCGATCGTCGACGGGGTGGGGCACGCGCTGCTCGGGCTGTGGCTCCCCGGGAACCGCTTCACGCGCCGGTACCACGAGCGTGACGCCGATCCCGACGTGGCGCGCGACGTCGACTGGGTGTCGGGCGCGTCGATCTGGCTGCGGCGCAGCGCGCTCGAGTCGGTCGGGGGATGGGACGAGTCGTACTTCATGTACGTCGAGGAGGTCGACCTCTGCTGGCGGCTCCGCCGTGCCGGGTGGCGCGTCGTCTACGAGCCCCGCGGGGTGGTGACGCACGTGCAGGGTGCGAGCACGGCGCGCCGTCCGGTGCGCATGATCGTGGAGCACCACAAGTCGTGGTACCGCTTCGCGGCGAAGCGGTGGGTGGGTCCCAAGCGGCTGTTGCTGGCGCCCGCCGCGGTGTTCCTCACACTCCGGGCCGCGGTCCTCGTGTCGATGCAGGCGGCCGCGTCGATCTCCCGCCGGCTCCGCGGCGCGTCGGCGTGACGGAGTCGTGCGGGTAACCTCCGATCGCCATGCCCCAGTCCCGCACCCGCACAACCCGCGCCGCGCAGCGCGCCAAGTACCGCAAGCCCAAGCGCCGCCGGAGCGGTTCGATGGGATGGAACGTGGCCATCGCAGCCGTCGTCATCCTGGGGATCGTCGCGGTGCTGCTCACCCGCGGCGGCGGGGGGAGTGGTGACGGTGGTGTGGCGCCGTTCGCGGCCAACCAGGCCACCGGCGTGGCGGGCGACCACTGGCACACCTATCTCGGCGTGAACATCTGCGGCGAGTGGCTCACCAACGAGCCGACCTTCGAGGCCCCGGTCGGCAGCCCGGAGGGCACCCAGACCGCGGGGATCCACTCGCACGGCGACGGGCTGATCCACACCCACCCGTTCCTGCAGTCGGAGGCAGGCAACAACGCCACCCTCGGCAAGTACGCCGACTACGCCGGGTGGAGCGTGTCGTCCGACTCGATCGACGCGTGGACGGGCCCGGCGTCGAAGCCCGACCAGACGGAGTGGAGCAACGGCGACACCTGCACGTTCGGCGAGTACAAGGGCAAGCCGGGCCAGCTCGTGTGGTCGGTCGACGGCAAGATGAAGACCGGCAACCCGTCCGAGTACCACCAGAAGGACGGCGAGAGCCTCGCCATCGGTTTCCTGCCGAAGGGCGTCGCGCTCGAATTCCCGCCCGACGCGTGCGATGCGTTCGCCAACATCTCCGACCAGAACACCGCGGCTGCCGTGAGCAAGAACTCGCCGTGCCTCGCCGCGGCCCAGAGCACCACGACCACCACGGCTCCACCGGGCCAGTGACGGCGGGCCAGTGAAGCCGGGTCAGTGAAGGCGATCGTCCTCGTCGGGGGAGAGGGCACGCGTCTCCGGCCGCTCACCTTCGACACGCCCAAGCCGCTGTTGCCGATCGCGAATCGGGCGTTCCTCGATCGTCAGCTCGAGTGGCTCGTGTCGCACGGCATCGACGAGGTCGTGCTGTCGCTCGGCTACCTGCCCGACGCGTTCGAAGCGCACTTCGCCGAACATCCCGCGCCGATGAAGGTCAGCTTCGCGGTGGAAGACGATCCACTCGGCACCGCAGGCGCGATCCGCTTCGCGGCCGCAGGCATCGACGAGCGAGTCGTCGTGTGCAACGGTGACGTGCTCACCACACTCGACGTGAGTGCGCTCGTGCAGTTCCACGAAGCGCGCGGTGCCGAAGCGACGATCGCGCTCACCGAGGTCGACGACCCGTCGTCGTTCGGCGTGGTGCCGACGCGTCCGGATGGCGAAGTGGTCGCGTTCGTCGAGAAGCCGACACTGGGCAAGGCGCCGACCCACTGGGTGAACGCAGGCACGTACGTGCTGGAACCGTCGGTCTTCGAGCGCATCCCACCGCGGCTCACCGTGTCGGTCGAGCGCGAGACGTTCCCCCGGATGCTGGCGGAGCGCGGCCACCTCTACGCGTTGCAGAGCGATGCGTACTGGATCGACATCGGATCGCCGGAGCAGTACGTGCGTGCGCACCTCGAGGTGCTCGGCGGTGCGATGGGCCCGGTGCCGACCACACCCGCTCGTGAGCTGCTTCCGGGCGTGTGGGCGCAGGGCCACGTCGAGCTCGCGCCCGACGCGGTCGTGGTGGCGCCGGCCGTGCTCGGCGACGGAGTGGTCGTCGAAACGGGGGCGCGCATCCAAGCGTCGACCTTGGGCGACGGCGTGCGCGTGGGGCCCGATGCGCGCGTGATCCGCTCGGTGCTGCACCGTGGCGCGGTGATCGGCGCGGGTGCGGAGATCACCGACTCGGTCGTGGGTGCAGGCGCCGCGGTGCACGACGGCGCGCGCGTCGGTGCACGCACGATCATCGGAGCGAACGCAACGGTGGCCGCGCACGCGAGGCTGGCATCCGCGAAGGTCGCGTCGACCAACGTCGAGCGGGACGCCTGATGCGGGTGCTCGTCACCGGTGGCGCCGGCTTCATCGGCTCCACGCTGGTCGATCGCCTGCTCGCGGAGGGGTGCGACGTCGACGTCATCGACGACCTCTCGACCGGAGCGCTCGCGAATCTTGCCGACGCACGCGCCCAGCGCAACCAGCGCTTCACCTTCCACCGTCTCGACATCCGGTCGCCGCAGCTCACCGAAGTCGTCGTGCACCGCCGGCCCGAGGTGATCTTTCATCTCGCTGCACAGCTCGATGTGCGCGTGTCGGTGCGTCGGCCGATCTACGACGCGGAGATCAACATCCTGGGCTCCCTCAACGTGTGCGAGGCCGCGGTCGCCGGCGGCGCGCGCAAGGTCGTGTTCGCCGGTTCGGGCGGCACGCTCTACGGAGTGCCGGAGTCGCTGCCCGTGCGCGAGAGCCACGCGCAACGGCCGGTGTCGCCGTATGGGGTGTCGAAGAAGGCCGCCGGCGACTACCTCCACGTGTACCGCGAGGTCCACGGCCTCGAGTACACCGAGCTCGCACTGGCCAACGTCTACGGCCCGCGCCAGGATCCCAACGGCGAGGCGGGTGTGGTGGCGATCTTCGCCGGGCAGCTGCTCGCCGGGCGGCGCCCCACCATCTACGGCGACGGGTCGCAGACGCGCGACTACCTCTTCGTCGACGACGCGGTCGACGCGTTCGTGCGCGCGGCCGAGCGCGGTGGTGGTCTGCTCATGAACATCGGCACCGGCGTGGAGACGAGCGTGCGCGAGCTCTACGCGTCGATGGCGTCACTGGTGGGTGCACACGACGAGCCCGGCGTCGCGGCCGCCCGCCCCGGCGAGCTCGCCCGTTCCGCCCTCGACCCCGGTCGCGCCGCCATCCAGCTCGGCTGGAAGCCCTGGACGACCCTCGACGAGGGTCTCGCCATCACCCTCGACTGGTTCCGCGCCCAACCCCGCTGAATGCGCGCGCAACCTCGTCAAAAATGAGGGTGAACATCTGAACCCGGAAAGTCTTCATGCTCGCTTGGCACGTCGCTCTCGCCCAGGACGCTGAACCCGCGAAACAGGTCTCGACGCGGCGTGGGGTGAGCATGCTGTGCTCGTTGTCCATCTTGACTTCCACGGCGAGGCAGTGCGACTCATCCGCCTCGGTGGCGTACACGGAATAGGAACCTTCGTCCAACGCCTCGGTGCCGATCAGAGTCCAATACTTTGGCTCAACGGCTCCGGCCGATCTCTCCGGCGATTCGAACAGTGCGGCACAGGCGGATGTGATTGCGAGCAGCATCACCACGCGGCGTTTTGAACGTCCGGCAACGAAGCTTCGGGTCAGCGTGGACGACTCTTCACTCATGACGACATGATTGCTCGGTTCGTCCTGCTCTCGGTGCCGCACCCAGCGTGCGCCAATGTCCCTTCAAAGGCGCAACTAATGCTCGGCCCAAATCGCGTCACAGTTCGGCACTGACCCCCTGCCTTGGCCAACCCCAGATCAGCAACGTCACGGCCACGGCGTCCAGCGGAACCAGCACCAGGCTGCGGGCACTGAGTGGTGCGATGCTTCCCGCAAACCCGAGAACAGAGACTGCGAGCAACGCCCATCTAGGCCAGGCGTGCCCTCGGC
>JBEVIU010000143.1:0-8954 GCA_040510575.1 Acidimicrobiia bacterium
CGGTCATGCCCGACGTGAACTTGCGGACTGCCCGAACGGCGAAGTACCGGGTTGAAGGTGGGATTGGCGTCGCCCGACGCGAACGCACCCCCGAACAGCAGGAACCGCTGCGTCGACGTACTGGTATTCCGCCTGCGCTCCTTCGATCAGATCCCCACAGCGTACGAAGTTCACACGACGGGCGCGGCGGTAGGGTCGCGGCTGTGCCTGTCGTTGCCGATGTCGGTCGGTTCTACCGCCTCGGTGTCGCCGTCCGCGGCGTCGGTGATGGGCCCGCCACGTGGTTCGTCGACGAGCTCGGCGCCGAGGTGGCCGGCACGAACCCGGAGCCGGGCGACTCGCACCGGACGACGATGCTCCACCTCGGCCCTACGGCGGTCGCGCTGTTCGCGGCCGCCGACGACGACACGACCGGCACGATCGGGCGTTACCTCGACCGCTTCGGCGCCGGCCTGCACTCGCTCGCGTGGCGCGTCGACGACCTGCAGGGCGCCGAAGATGCGTTGCTCGCGCGGGGAGTCACCATCACCGGCGTGAACCGCGAGGCTCGCCACTTCTTCCTGCACCCGAAGGAGACGTTCGGGATCCTGATCGAGCTCACCGACCAGGGCGCCGGGCAGCCTCGACGCAACACGCTCGGTACGGGCCTCGTGCGCGAGATGGCCTGGATGACCGCCGTCGTCCGCGACCTCTCCGTAGCCGCGGACTCGCTCGCCGAATTGTTCGGAGCCGAGACCGTGACCGGCCTGCCTGCCGGCTCGCCGACCGTGGAACGCACCCTCGACCTCGGCATCGGCGACGTCGTACTCCGCTTGGTCGAACCGATCAGTGCAGAGAGCCGCTACTCACTCTTCGCGGCGGAGGTCGGCGAACGACTCCACTCGGTCGCGCTGCGCGTCGACGATCTCGACGCAGTGCCGTTCCCGCTCGTCGAGCGACTCGACGAACGAGCCTGGAGCAACCCGAGCGACACGCTGGGCCTGCGTCTCGAATGGGTGCGCACTCCGTAGTCATTGGTACGCGTCGTCGAGACCCGTACGCTCGCGAGCATGGCGGGCATCGCAATCATCACCGAAGCGTGCATCGACGTGAAGGACCGGGCGTGCGTCGACGTCTGCCCGGTGCAGTGCATCTACGAGTTCGACCCGGAGAAGAACATCTTGTTCTCCGAGGTCGAGGCCGGCAACGGAGAGATCGAGAACCAGCACGTTCCGAACCCGGACAGCATCGCGATCTTCGCCGACACGATCCTCTACGTGAACACCGACGAGTGCACGTCGTGCACCGCGTGCTACCAACCCGACGTGTGTCCGGTCGGGGCGATCTACTCCGAAGAGGTCGTGCCCGACGGCGCGTCGAAGACGAAGTACAACACCGAGGACCAGAACAAGGGTCACGACCACACGTTCTTCATCCAGCTCAGCCGCGACGTCTTTGCCGATTAGGGGCGCAACGAAATGGCGGACGGCGGCGCCATCGCGAACGTCGCGCGTTCCTCAACAGCGCGATGCCGACCTACCTGACGGGCGCGGTCATCGCCAACGATGGCGGCTACACCGCCGCGCTCGACACCGGTCAGCTCGAGTCCACTGACTGAGACGGCTCACCGGTCAACGCGAGAGGGCGAGCGCCTCCTGCGCGACGTCGGCCGGCATCGTCCACGCGCCGGGCGACGGGCGTAGGCTTGGCGGCGTGGGCGACGTCGCCACGTACGAGGGCCACAGCGGCTTCCTCCGCTGGTGGCCGAAGGCCCTGCTGCTCGTTGCCGTCTGGGTGCTGTTCGAGGGCGGGATGGCGGCATTGCCGTGGGCGACGTTCTTGGTGGTCGTCGCCGTCGTGCAGAGCCACTTCATCCCCTGGCAGTTCACCGTCCTCGACGAAGGCCTCCGGCTGCGGTTCCCGTTCGGGCGACGCGTGTTCCTACGCAAGCTCGCCACCACGGTACGGCTCGAAAGCGTCGGCGCCATCGCCTTCAGCTCACCGAAGTCGCGCATCGGATACGTGCTGCATGACGGCCTGCTCTATGTGCCCGACCAGCGCACGCGCTTGTACGACGCACTCACGATCCTCGGGTACGAAGTGGTCTGAAGATTCGACCGTCGGAGTTCGGGTCCCCCGAGTTGAGGCGATCGACGACTGCCACCACATCGCTGCGCTCCGCGAAGTCGACCGCGACCAACGTCGGTGTGCGCCCGCGCTCGGCGGTGCATCGTGCAACCCGCGTTTGCAGCGCGCGCCCGTTCACCGCGCGGGCGCGCCGGGTGGTCGGCGGCGTCACCCAGTGGTTGAACTGGAACACCGGCGCGTCGGCGACGCCCCTATTCGGAGCGCAGGACGCGACGCCGACGACCGCCGATGCGCTGAGGAAGGTGAACGGCGTCTCCTGCACGAGCGCGGCGAACGCGTTGGGCATCGACGCGCCGCCGTCGCCGTTCTCGAGCGACACGAACAGGCGCGTTCGGTTGGCGATCATCGTGCCGAGTGTCGGGAGTGCCGCGTTCGGCGTGACCGCGACCAGCTCACGCTCGAGGCCCGCTTCCGCGAGCTCGGCGCGGATGCGCTCGGGCGTCACGTAGTCCTCGACGACGAACACGAGCACTTCGTTCGGGTGCTCGTCGAGGAACGAGCGAACGTCGGCCGCGACCGTCGAGAGCTTCACGCCGCCGAGCTCGCAGAACGTGTGACACAGGTACACGTCGGTCGGCGTCCCCGCCGGCGGCGCGCCGATCGACTCGTGGATCCGGGTGGCGGTCCTCACCAACGCGGGTGACAGATCGGTGGCCTGGCTGCCGAACGGGCCGGCGAGCTCGGTGTAGATCCTCCCGCCGCGGTCGAGACCCTCGTACGCGTCGATCTGGAACCCCCGGATGTGGTGCGCGAGCTGCCACGACATCGGCTTGCCCTGGTTGGGCCCGATGAACCCGTCGGCCGGAGACGACATCGAGTTGTGCGTCGTGGCGAACGCGACCTCGCCCAGTGGAAGACCGCAGAGCCGAGCCTGGCCGTTGCACCGCATCGGCGCCGCGCCGGTCGGCGCGACCTCGGCGGTGGCGAGGGCCGCGACCACGACCGCCAGCACGACCGCGCACACAACCGCCCGTGTTGGCACCCGTCTCACGACCGGCAACGATACGGGTGGGTACGATCGCAGTGTGAGCGTGCAGCTCGACCACACCATCGTGTGGTGCCGCGACCAGCACCGATCGGCGGGCTTCCTCGCCGAGGTCCTCGGACGTCCCGCGCCGACCCGGTTCGGGCCGTTCCTCGTCGTCGACCTCGACAACGGGTTGTCGCTCGACTACCACGACCTGGAGCCCGACGAAGCGCTGGCGCCCCAGCACTACGCGTTCCTGATCAGCGAGCCCGAGTTCGACGACATCTTCGGGCGGATCGTCGAGCGCGGGCTCGAGCACTGGGCCGACCCGGGACGCACCGCGCCGGGCGAGATCAACCGCAACGACGGCGGCCGGGGTGTGTACTTCCAGGACCCCGACGGTCACCTCCTGGAGATCATCACACGCCGGTACGGCAGCGGCGACTGAAGCGTGCTCTTCGAACAGCGGTTCTGGGCGGGCATCGCCGACGGGTCGATCACTGTCACGTTCCGACGTTGGAAACGACCGCAAGCTGTTTCGGGTCGCCGCTATCGCACTCCGGGTGGGATCGTCGAGACCGAGCGGGTCACCACCGTCGACCCCGCCTCCATCACGAAGGCCGACGCGCGGCGCGCGGGATACCCGTCGCCCGACGCGATCGTCGCCGACCTGCGCGGCGACCCCTCGATGCCCGTCACGCGCATCCAGTTCCACCTCGTCGACGAGCCCGACCCGCGTGCGGTGCTCGCATCGACCGACGCGCTCGACGACGCCGACGTCGCCGCGATCGACGCGCGCCTCGATCGCCTCGACCGCAGCACGAGCCGCGGCGCGTGGACACGCGCCGTGCTCGCCGCGATCGCGGCCCGGCCCGCGGTGCGTGCCCCCGACCTCGCCGCGTCGTTCGAGCGCGACACCGCGGAGTTCAAGATCGACGTGCGGAAGCTGAAGAACCTGGGCCTCACCCTCAGCCTGCCGGTGGGCTACCGGCTCTCGCCCCGTGGTGAGGCCTACCTCCGGGCGACCCGCGCCGCGCCCGCGCCCCCTTCGACCAGGAGCACCCCACAATGAGGAGCGCGCCACGATGAGCCGCACGATGAGCCACGACGAATGGCGGGCCTTCGTGCTCGACGCCGGCCGCACCGGCAAGCTCGCCACCGTGCGCGCCGACGGTCGTCCGCACGTCGCGCCGGTCTGGTTCACCCTCGACGGCGACGACGTGGTGTTCACCACCGGCGAGCGCACTGCGAAGGGCCGCTCGCTGGCGCGCGATCCTCGGGTGAGCATGTGCGTCGACGACGAGCGACCCCCCTTCTCGTTCGTGATCATCGAGGGCGTGGCCGAGCTCTCCGACGACATGGACGAGCTCCTGCGGTGGGCCACCGCCCTGGGCGCGCGCTACATGGGCGAGGCGCAGGCCGAGGGGTTCGGTCGACGCAACGCAGTCCCCGGCGAGCTCCTCGTGCGGATCCGACCCACACGCGTGATCGCACAAGCCGCGATCGCCGAGTGATGCTCCCTGACCCGTCGACGGTCGACGCGTTGATGGAGGTCGCGCTCGACGAGGCTCACGCGGCACTCGATCACGACGACGTGCCGATCGGCGCAGTGATCGCGCGCGCCGACACCGGTGAGGTGCTCGCGCGTCGTCACAACCAGCGCGAGATCGACAGCGATCCGACTGCGCACGCCGAGATCCTTGCCCTGCGCGACGCGGCGCGCGCCGTCGGCGGGTGGCGACTCGACGGCTGCGTGCTCGTCGTCACGCTCGAGCCCTGCGCGATGTGCGCCGGCGCGCTCGTCAACGCGCGCCTCCCCGTGTTGGTGTACGGCGCCACCGATCCCAAGGCCGGCGCGGTCACGAGTCTCTACACGATCACCGACGACGCGCGCCTCAACCATCGCGTCGAGGTGCACGGCGGTGTGCGCGCCGAGGAGTGCGGCGACCTGCTCACGACCTTCTTCCGAGCGCGACGCGCCTGATCACCGCGGGCCGAACACGAGGCGAGCGCGGCAGAGGCCACCAGTAGAATGTTCGGCGGAGGGGTGCGAGAGCGGCCGAATCGGATGGTCTCGAAAACCATTGTGGGGAAACTCACCCTGGGTTCAAATCCCAGTCCCTCCGCCACCTGACGGACGATCCTCACTGCGGGGCGGCATGCCGCCCCGCAGTCGTTCGCTCACACGGCTGGCGTCAGGCCAAGGGCTTGGTAGATCTCTCGCGTCGCGCTCGATCGGTTGAGCGTGTAGAAGTGCAGGCCCGGCGCGCCGCCGTCGAGCAGGGTGCGGCACAGCTGGGTCGCCTCGTCGATGCCGACGGCGCGCACCGCCTTCGGGTCGTCGCCCACCGCTTCGAGCTTCTCGCGCAGCCACTGCGGGAACTCCGAGCCCTGCATCGCCGCCATCCGCTCGATCGAGCTCAACCGGGTGGCGGGCATGATGCCGGCCACGACCGGCTTGTCGACGCCGAGGCCGCGAAGGCTTCCGACCAGGTCGAAGTAGTGGCGGGCATCGAAGAAGAACTGCGTGATCGCGAAGTCGGCGACTCCGAGCTTGGCCGCCGCGTGCTCGCGGTCGGACTCGACGCTCGGGGAGCGCGGATGCGGCTCCGGGTGCACGGCCACGCCGATGGAGAAGTCGCCGAGCTCGCGCACCAGGTGCACGAGCTCGATCGCATGATGCAGCTCACCCGGTGGGAGCCCCGCGTCCTGGGGAATGTCGCCGCCGAGGGCGAGGATGTTCTCGACGCCGGCATCGCGGTACCGACCGACGATCTCGACGAGCTCCGCTCGGGTGTGTCCAGCGCAGGTGAGGTGGGCCATCGCGGTCATCGTCGTGGCCTGGTCGATCGAGACGACCAGTTCGTGGGTGCGCTCGCGCGTGCTGCCGCCCGCGCCGTAGGTGACCGACACGTAGGACGGGCCGAGTGGTTCCAGCGTTCGCAGCGTGCGCGCCAAGACCTGCTCCATCGCCTCGTCCTTCGGCGGGAAGAACTCGAAGGAGTAGGTGGTCCCGGTGCGCAGGAGCTCGTGGATCTTGGCCATCGAACCCAAAAGCGTACGCGACATCACATGGTCGCCCGCACAACGGCTATGCCATACTGCGACCATGCCGCCCGAGAAGCTCCACTGGAAGCATCTCTACTCCGAGGTGGTGACCTCGGGGTTGTGCACCGGGTGCTCCGGCTGTGTGATCGCATGCCCGCACGACGTGCTCGGCTACCGCGACGACGAAGGGATCTACCGTCCCTTCCAGCTCGAGGACGGCTTTGCGCCCGACAACTGCAGCCACGGCGAGAAGGGGTGCACGTCCTGCACGCGAGCGTGTCCTCGGTTCCGCGCCTGGGAGCCCGAGATCGACGAGTTCATGTTCGGGCGCACCCGGGCCGCCGACGAGCCGTCGGGCATCTACAAGGACATCATGCTCACCCGGGCCGCCGACCCGATCCTCGCTGAGGTCGGTCAAGACGGCGGGCTCGTCTCCGCGATCCTCGTGTACGCGCTCGAGCACGATCTCATCGACGCCGCGCTGGTCAGCTACCTCGAAGGCGACGGATCCACGTGGAAGGCCATCCCTGGCGTCGCCCGCACGCGCGACGAAGTGATCGCGTCGGCGGGGAGCCGGTACACCTACTCCGCGAACCCGATGGCATACGCCGACGCGGTCGAGGGCGGGGCGGAGCGCATCGCGCTCGTCGGCATGAGTTGCCAGAGCTCGATGCCGCCCGTGATGAAGCAACGCAAGGCCGGAAAGGTCGCCCGTCGCTTCGCGCTCAACATCGGGCTGCTGTGCTCGAAGACCTTCGACGACGCGATCTTCGAAGAGCTGTTCGAGGCGAAGTACGGCCTGCACAAGGCCGACATCAAGAAGATGAACATCAAGGGCGTGTTCCAGGTCTGGATGCACAACGGCGACTACCACGAGATCCCGTTGAAGGAGTGCCACGCGTGGACGCGTGAGGGTTGCAAGATGTGCCCCGACTTCGCGGCCGAGCACGCCGACATCTCCACCGGCGGGATCGGCAAGTTCGGCGACTGGACGCTCACCATCGTGCGCACGGATGCCGGCCGCGAGTTGATGGAAGGGATGCTCGCCGCGGGCTGGATCGAGACCCGCCCGGGCGACGACGATCCCGACGCGATCGCGCTGATGCACAAGCTCTCGATCCGGTCGCGCAAGCGCTGGCCCGAGACGGCGTACCTCGACGCACCGCGCCTGATCCCCACCGCCACCTGACGCCTCGGGGATCGGAGAGGTTCCCTCGTGCGCGTGGTTGCGATGGTCGACGATCTGATGGACCGGTCGCGTGTGTCCGCGGCGATCGACGGCGTCACCTTCACCCGTGATCCGGCGTCCTGCGCAGATGCAGATGTCGTGATCATCGACGTCGCGCGTCACGGCGGCGCGATCTCGGCCGCGCGATCCGCAGCACCGTCTGCACGCATCGTGGCCTTCGGCCCCCACGTGGACGACGCCACACTGGCGCAGGCCGGGGTCGACGGGGCCGACGCGGTGCTGGCCCGTTCGGTGTTCTTCCGTGATCCGGACGCGGCGGTTACCGCGAAGTAACCCGTTCGTCGCGCGTGGAGTCGGAATTGGGATGTCTCTCGGCGCGCGCCTCGAATCCGGAGCTGCCGGCGGCGCGGCGATCACCTTCGTGGGCTCAGCGGCGGGCGAGGCCGGCGGTACGGATGGGATCGACCGGGTCGAGTGGGCCCGCCTGCACGACGACGCTCGCGCCATGGCTGCGGCGCTCCAACGCCGAGGGATCGGGCCCGGCGCGCACGTCGGCGTGCTCGGCCCCACGTCACGACCGCTCGTCACCGCGCTGCAGGCGATCTGGCTCACCGGAGCGACGGTCGTCGCCCTCCCGCTCCCGATGCGGCTGGGCTCGCTCGAGCAGTTCGTCGCCCAGACCCGACAGCGAATCCTGCACGCCGACCTGGCGCTGGTGCTCGTCGACGCGGAGCTGACCGAATTGCTCGACGCCCCCGACGGCCTGGAGGTCGCACAACTCCACGATCTCGTGAACGAGGCCCGCGGCGGCGAACGGGGCTTCCTGCGCGCGGCGGACGACCCGGAGCGGCTTGCGATCCTGCAGTTCACGAGCGGTTCCACCGCGGAGCCCAAGGGCGTGATGCTCCCGGATCGGTGCATCGTGGCCAACACCGATGCGATCGTGGAGGCCGCCGCCATCAGCCCCGACGACACCGCGGTGTCGTGGCTCCCGCTGTACCACGACATGGGCCTCATCGGGTTGCTGCTCACCCCGATGCTGATCGGCGCCGACCTCGTGCTCGGCGCCCCGCAAGACTTCCTCGCCGCGCCCGCGGTGTGGCTGGAGTGGATCTCGACGTTCCGCGGCACGATCACCGCGGGGCCGAGCTTCTCGTACGCGCTGGCGGCACGCGCGCTGCGGCGCGGGAACCTCGACGTCGACCTGTCGTCGTGGCGACTCGCGCTCAACGGAGCGGAGCCCGTCGACCCCGATGCGGTCGACGCGTTCTGTGCTGCCGGCGCGCCGTACGGGCTGGATGCCAAGGCCGCGTTCCCGGTGTTCGGGATGGCAGAAGCCACGCTCGCGGTCGCCTTCCCGGCCCTCGGCGCAGGGATGGAGGTCGACGTGATCGACCGCGCCGCGCTCGAGCTCGAGGGCACCGCGCGCCCCATCGACGCCGGCAACGAGCGGGCGCGAGGGCTGGCCGTGCTCGGCCGGGCCGTGCGCGGCCTCGAGATGCGCATCGCCGACCGCGAAACCGGCGCACCGCTCGGTGACCGTGGGGTGGGCGAGCTGCAACTGCGCGGCGTGTCGATCACACCCGGCTACTACCGCAACGACGACGCCACCGCCGCTGCGTT
>JBEVIU010000144.1:0-12161 GCA_040510575.1 Acidimicrobiia bacterium
TCACCGCGGTGCTCGATCCGGTCGACGGCTCCACCAACTGCGCGCGCGGCATCCCCTATTGGGGAATCTCGGTGTGCGCACTCGACGCCGACGGCATGCTCTGCTCGTTGGTCGAGAACGCCGCGACCGGTGCTGCCTACACCGCCGTGCGCGGTGAGGGTGCCTGGCTCGACGGTCGCCGGCTCGCCGCGGCGACCACCTCCGCTGTCGAACGCTCCGTGATCGCGCTGGTCGCGATGCCCGAGCGGGAGCTGCCGTGGCGACAGTTCCGCGCGCTCGGATCGTCGGCGCTGTCACTGTGTGACGTCGCCGCCGGAAGCCTCGACGGCCTGCTCGACGCATCCGACAGCGCGCACTGCGCCTGGGACTACCTCGGCGGGTTGCTGATCTGCCGCGAAGCGGGTGCTGAGGTCGTCGACGTGCGCGATCGTGAGCTGGTCGTCGCCGATTTCGAAGCCCGCCGCCAACTGGTGGCCGCGTGCACGCCCGAATTGCTCGACGCGCTGCGCGCGGGGTTGGTTGCGTGAGCACGCACGACGACCTCGACCTCGACCTCGACGCGTTGCTCCGGGCGGCACTCGACGCGGCAGCGGCCGGCGGGCGGATCGTGCGCGACGCGTTCGGCGCGGCGCGCAACGTGCGCGAGAAGGCGCCTGGCGACCTCGTGAGCGACACCGACCACGCGAGCGAAGCCGCGGTGCGCGACGCGCTCGCCGCATCGGCACCGGGCGTGGCGTTCTTCGGCGAGGAGAGTGGGGGAGAGCGGGCCGACGTCGGTTGGTTCGTCGATCCGCTCGACGGCACCGCGAACTTCGTGCATGGTTTCCCCGTGGTCGGAGTGTCGATCGGGCTCGTGGCGTACGGCGAGCCCGTGGTGGGAGTCGTCGACGCGCCGATCCTCGGCGACACCTACTGGGCGCGACGCGGCGGTGGTGCGTTCCGCAACGGCGAGGCCATGCGGGTGAGCGACCGACCGGTGGCCAGCGCGATCTGTGCCACCGGGTTCCCGTTCCGGGCGAAGCGCGAGCGGCTCGATGAGTATCTGCCCACCTTCGAGCGCGCGCTGCGTGCCTTCGAAGATCTCCGGCGGGCCGGGGCGGCGAGCCTGGATCTCTGCTGGACCGCTGCTGGGGTGCTCGACGGATACTTCGAGCAGGCGCTCGGCACCTGGGACGTCGCTGCGGGGGCGCTGCTCGTACGGGAGGCGGGTGGCGTGGTCACCGACTGGCACGGCGACGACCGGGCGTGGCTCGAATCGGGCGACATCGTCGCCGGGCCACCAGCGGTGCACGCTCGCATCCTGGAGATCGCTGGAATGTGACGAGCGTCAAGGTCGGTGGCGTCCGTGCCGATCATCCGGGGGTAGAGGCGGGGCCTCTCGAAACCTCCGGAGCCAGCAATGGGTGACGTCCTCGAGTCGACCGAGTCAGGATGGCGGCCCGATCCGTCGGGCCGGTACGAGTGGCGATACTGGGACGGCGGCTGGACGAACCGCGTCGCGAACTCCGGCCGGCCCAACGACCCGGGAGGCACCACACCCTCCGGCTCTCCCGCGCCCGCCGGCCCCGATGCCGCGCCCGCCGCCGTCGCGGCTCCCGAGCCTGGCCCTGCACGCCCTGTGGCTCCTGCTTCGGCTCCGGACGCAGCCGAGCCCACCGACCCGTTCGCAGTGCTTCGGGCGCCCCGTTCGAGCGCCGAACAGGCTCCACCCGCTGCTGCTCCTGTCTTCCCCACATCCGCGCAGCCGACGGGGCCCGTCCCGACTTCGCCAGTTCCCGCGTCGCCGGTACCGACGTCGATGGTGCCGACGCATCCCACGAAGCACGACGGATCCTCGGGAACGGCGTGGGATGCTCCCTACGTGCCCGCGGACGGCGACCCGTCGGGGGCGCGCTCGGGCGCCGGCGGTACGTCACGCTTGCACCGCGGCATCCTGGGTACGGTCGCCGGCTTCTTCCGCAGCTTCTGGGAGCAGGAGGAGTCGTACCACTCGCCCAACGCCGGTGTGCAGCTGCCGCCTCATCCGAAGGAGCAGCAGCTCGCGCCGCCGCCGAACTACGCACGCGCGGGCCTCGTGATGCTCGCCGCTGCCGGTGTCGCGATCGGCGCCTACCTGCCGTGGATCTCGGGTCACATCAGTGGCAATCGCTACGAGCTCACCGGCTACCAGCTCAACGAGGCCTGGGGCTTCACCTGGGTCGCCGCCGCGTTCGCGCTGGCCGCGATGCTCGGCGCGCGGCGCCGCGTGATGGGATGGGTCACGATGGCCATGGCGGTCGTGGTGGCAGGCCTCGTGGCCAAGCAGCTGCTCGACACCCATGACATGGTCACGTCGCTCAACCGGAACCAGACGAACGACCTCGGGATCGGCGTGGGCCTCTGGATCATGCTGGCCGCCGCGGCCATCGGGCTGATCGCCGCCTTCCGCCTCGACACGCCCGCAGAAATCGTTTGACGCCTGCGCGCGAACGTGCTTATCTGAACGGCTCGAACGTTGGTCGCCGACTACGGTGACCGGCTGATTCCCGACACCGACGGATCATGACCATGCAGACCTTCGCACAGCGCTATGGAACGGCCGCCGCTGCCACCTCGCGCGCTCGCGAGGCGTCGCAGTTCGGCCTCATGGCCAACGGCTCGTGGTCGATTCGGTGCGGCTTCGTCGTGCCGACCACCGACCACAAGCACGAGCGGCCCCGCCGGCTCACGGTGATCCCCACCTGATCGCACCACCAGGGGAAACACACCGAGGCCGCCGGGGCAACCCGGCGGCCTTTTCTTTTGCCCGAAAACGCCCCGCCGACCACCGCAGCCACCGACCAACCCCACGACACGCACCCACGAATCGGACCGGAGAAGAGAGAGCAGGGGAGACGACGATGTTCGCCGCCGAACAGACCGAGATCATCGAGAACGAGATCGTGAGACAGGAGCCCTGGCGGATCGACGCGCGCTGCGCGGACAGCTCGTCCGCGCTCGTCGACCTGTTCTTCTCCGAGCAGCTCGACGACATCCTGCGCGCGAAGGCGTTCTGTCAGGAGTGCCCGGTGCGTGAGCCGTGCCTCGAGGCCGCCGTCGAGCGGCGCGAGCCGTGGGGCGTGTGGGGCGGGGAGCTGTTCGCGAACGGCAAGGTGCTCGCGAACAAGCGCCGCCGCGGGCGTCCGCCGAAGGTCGCGCCGCCCGAGCCCGTCATCGAGGAGCTCGTTCCCATGTACGTGGAGAAGAGCGCCTGACGGCCAGTGGGCCTGACCGACCGGTCGCGCACGCGACCGGCACACGAGATCACCGCACAAAGGCGGGCCGGGGTGACGACGGCGGGGGCATCACTCCCCCCGGTGCCCCAGCGAGCCCCGGTCCGCCGCGGTCAATCGCAAGGCACAGCCTGTACCGTGGCTGGCCTTCCGGGCGTTTAGCTCAGCTGGTAGAGCGCCGCTCTTACAAGGCGGATGTCGGGGGTTCGAGTCCCTCAACGCCCACCCGTGTCGTGTGATGCTGCGCCTTCGCGGGGGTATTCGTCGTGACGACCCGCGGGCGCCTATGAGCGCTTGGCGAGGTACTCGACGATCGCTTCCTGCGTCGCGCGTTGGTCCTTCACGCCGGCGTGGTCGCCCGCGGTGGTGACGGCTTCGGCGTCGGCCAGACGCGCTGCCAGCGGGTCCGGTGCGCCTGCGCCGACGTCGTCGGAACCGGTCACGATCAGCACCGGCACGCGCACGTCGTCGACGAAGTCGATGATCTCCGGTTTCGGCGCCGACATGAGCGCCGCCAGCGCGACGCGATCGGCGTGGATCGCGTCGGCCATCTCGCGGTAGTGGCGCAGCGCCGCCGGTTCGATCGAGTCGGGATCGTCGGTGAGGAGCACGTCGGACAGGGCGCCGGCGCCGGGTGCGCCTTCCGCGAGTCGCAAGCTGCTCTCGCCGACGCCGAGCGCGACGACGCCGCGCACGCGATCGTCGAGCGTGGCGAGGTGGAGGCCTGTGCGCGCGCCCATCGAGAAGCCGACGACGAAGCACGCCTCGACGCCGAGGGTGTCGAGCAGCGAGGTTGCGTCGCGTGTGAGCACGTCACCGGTGTACGCCTCGGTGTCGTGCGGCTTGTCCGACAGCCCGTGCCCGCGTGCGTCGTAGCCCACGGTGCGGTATCCCTCGTCGAGCAGACGGTCGAGGATGCCGGAGCGCACCCAATCGATGTTGACGTCACCCACGAACCCGTGCAGGAGGAGCACGACCGTGCCCTCACCCTGGTCGTCGTAGTACAACGAGGTTCCGTCGGCGGCGGTGAAGTGCGGCATGGTGCTGCACGCTACTCAGGGCGGGGGAGCGACACATGGGTGCACTGGACGGACGGGTTGCGGTGATCACCGGCGCGGGGCGCGGGATCGGCCGCGAGCACGCGTTGCTCTTCGCTCGCGAGGGTGCGCGCGTGGTCGTCAACGACCTCGGTGGTACGGCCGACGGCGCGGGTGCCGACGCAGGCCCGGCGCACGACGTGGTCGAGGAGATCCGCGCGTTCGGCGGCGAAGCGGTCGCGCACACCGAGAGCGTGTCGTCGTGGGAAGGCGGCCAGAGCGTCATCCAGACCGCGCTCGACACGTTCGGCGACCTGCACGTGCTCGTGAACAACGCAGGGATCCTGCGCGACCGCATGCTCGTGAACATGTCGGAAGCGGAGTGGGACTCCGTGATCAACGTCCACCTCAAGGGTCACTTCGTGCCGACGAAGTTCGCGGCCGTCTACTGGCGCGAACAGGTGAAGGCGGGCAAGGAGGTGAAGGCGTCGGTGATCGGCACATCGTCGACGTCGGGGCTGTTCGGCAACGCGGGACAGACCAACTACGGCGCGGCGAAGACGGGCATCGCGACCTTCATCATCATCACGCAGATGGAGCTCGGCCGCTACGGCGTGCGGTGCAACGCGATCGCGCCTGCCGCGATGACGCGGCTCATTCAGACCATTCCCGGGGTCGAGGACCGTGACCGTCACGACGAGCACGGCTTCGACCCGATGGATCCGGGCAACGTCTCGCCGTTCGTTGCCTACCTCGCCACCGAGGACTGCCCGATCGCGGGCAAGGTGTTCTACGTGGCCGGGGGTGAGGTCGGGCTGTTCGAGCCGTACACGATCATCGACCGGGTCACGAAGGACGGGCGGTGGACCATCGACGAGCTCCGCGACCAGGCCGCCCGGTTCGCCGACGTCGAGTTCGACTACGGACGCAGCCCCGTCGACCTCTGACCCGCCTCAACGGAATCGAAGGTCAGAGGATGATGCGCTGCACGAGGCTGCCGCCGTCGACGACCAGGGTGTGGCCCGTGATCTGCGCCGCGCCCGGGCTCGCCAGGAACACCGCGGCGGCCGCGATGTCCTCCGGTTGCACGAGCTGAGCGGCGCCGTCTTCGCCGAGCGGCTCCCAGAGCGCGCGCGCGAAGTCGGTCTTCACCAGACCCGGCGCGATGCAGTTGACGGTCACGCCGGGCGCGAGCTCGGCGCCGAGCACCTTGGCCAGGTGGATCATCCCGGCCTTGGTCACGTCGTAGGTGCCGATGTCGCCAGCCGGACTGATCCCTCCGACCGACGACACGTAGATCACCCGGCCGCCATGCTCGGCCATCCAGGCCCGCCAGGCGCACTGGGTCCAGGCGAAGGCGCCCCGCAGGTTGACCCGGAAGGTCTTGTCCCAGGCGGGAAGGTCGATGTCGATGGTTGCGCCGTGCCACGGGTTCGTGGCTGCGTTGTTGACCAGCACGTCGAGCGCGCCGAGCCGCTCGATGGTGGCGGCCACGCACGCCTCGGCCTGGTCCTCCTCGCCTGCGTTCGCCGCGAAGGTGGCCAGCTGCGCGTCGGGCACGTCACGGCGGATCGCCTCCGCGGTGGCGTCGAGGGCGTCCAGCTTGCGGGACGACAACATCACCGCCGCACCGGCTGCCGCGTAGGCGGCGGCGATCGCTTTGCCGATGCCCTTCGACGCCCCGGTGACCAGCGCGACCTTGCCCTCGAGCTCTGGACCCACGGATACGTCCCCGTCTCTCGTCATCTCGCGTCTCGACCCCATCTCGGCAGTCTCGCGCGAGCTGCAGGACGACGAGCCACCAAGGTCGCGTGAGGTGGTTGTCATGTGGTGTGGCTCGTGCGCGACGATGGGGTGATGTCCGCGGTCGTCGACACGGACCGGGCCACGTCCGTGCAACGACTGCCCCGGCTCGGTTACATCCCTGCCCTCGACGGCTTGCGCGCGCTCGCGGTCGTCGCCGTGTTGCTCTACCACGGCGACGTGAAATGGATGCCCGGTGGCTTCCTCGGCGTCGACGTGTTCTTCGTGATCAGCGGCTACCTGATCACGTGCCTCCTGCTCGGCGACTGGCGCCAGTACCACGGCATCCATTACGCACGCTTCTACCTGCGTCGCGCGCGACGGTTGCTCCCCGCGCTGTTCCTGATGCTCGGCGTCGTGTGCCTCTACTCGATCCTGTTCCTCCCCGACACGATCACCGAGTTGCGCGGTCAGGTGTTCGCCGCCATCGCGTACATCGAGAACTGGTGGCTCACGTTTCACGACGTGTCGTACTTCGTCGCTGCCGGTCGACCGCCGCTGTTGCGCCACGTGTGGTCGCTCGCGGTCGAGGAGCAGTTCTATCTCGTGTGGCCGTTGATCCTCGGCCTCCTGCTCAAGTTCTGGGGTGCGGACCGGCGCAAGGTGTTCGCGGCAACGGCCGGCATCGCGGCGTTCTCCGCGATCCTCATGGCCGTCATGTACACGCCGTACACCGACCCGTCGCGCGTGTACTTCGGCACCGACACGCGCGCGTCCACGATGCTCATCGGCGCGTTGCTCGCGTTCGTGTGGTCGCCGTGGCGGCTCACGCGCGAGACGGCCCGCAGCGCGCCGCTCGTGCTCGACGCGTTCGCCGCGATCGGGCTGGTGGGGGTGGTCTGGTTCTTCCTCAACGCCGGTGAGTTCGATCCCTGGATGTATCGCGGCGGCTTCGTGGTCCTCGCGCTGTTCGCCGCGCTCTTGCTCGCCGGCACGGTGCACCCGGCGTCACGACTGGCGCCCGCGCTGTTCGGCGTCAGCCTCTTCCGCTGGATCGGCGTGCGGTCCTACGGGATCTACCTGTGGCACTGGCCGATCTTCATGGTCACGCGCCCGCACTCCGACGTGCCGCTCACGGGGATCCCGCTGCTCGTGCTGCGGATCGGACTCACCGTGGGGGCTGCGGTCCTGTCGTTCAAGTACGTGGAGGAGCCGGTCCGGGCCGGCGCGATCGGTCGAGCGCTGGCGGCGTTCCGCCAGGCGAGCGGCGAGCAGCGCCGCCAACTGGGGACGCGCGTCGCCGTGATCAGTGGTGCCGTCGTCGTCGGGTTGCTGGTGATCGTGATCGGCCTCGGCGCTGGTGGCACGCCAGGGCGCCCGCCCGGTCTGCCCGACGCCAACGCGCTCGTGATCAGCCCGCCCAGCACCACGGTCGATCCGGCGTCGACCGTCACCACGCTGGCGCCGACCACGTCGCCCTATCGCGTCCTCGCGATCGGCGACTCGGTGATGCTCGGCGCAGCACAGCAGCTCTCCGACACCGTGAACGCGACCAAGCCCGCGCTCGTCGACGCTGCACAGAACCGGCAGTTCACCGCCGGGGTCGACGACCTCCAGGGGTACGCCGATCGCGGCGCGCTGCCGACCGACGACGTCGTCGTCCACCTCGGCACCAACGGTCAGATCGACCCTGCCGACTTCAACCGGATGATGGGCATCCTCGCCAACGTGCGCCGGGTCGTGATCCTCACCGCCAAAGCGCCGCGCCCGTGGGAGGAGCAGGTCAACGACACGATCCGGACCGAGGCGAAGAAGTACAAGAACGCCGTGATCGTCGACTGGCACGCGATCGGCGGCGCCCACCCGGAGTTCTTCTACGACGACGCGATCCACCTCACCCCTGAGGGCGCGGCCTTCTACGCCCAGCTCGTGTCGAGCAACCTGTAGCAGTCACGGGGGCTGTACGGCCGCGACCCTGCAACGGGCCTCCCGTGTGCGAGACTGCCAGGCCGCATGCGCAACTTCGGACGACTGTTCGGCACTTTCGTGATCACGGTGGTGGTCGGTGGGCTCGCGGTCGGCGCGTGCTTCGCCGCCCTCGTGCCGGGCACCGTCGACATCGTCACCGCGCACAAGTACTCGGTGCACGAGGTCGACGAGCTCCGCGACCTTTCCGAGCGCACGAAGGTCTTCTGGGACGACGGCACGACGCTCATGGGCACCCTCGGCACGCTGGACCGCGAGATCGTCAGCCTCGACCAGGTGCCGAAGCGGATCCAGGACGCGATCATCTCCACCGAGGACCGCACGTTCTGGACCAACGACGGCATCGACCTCGGCGCGGTGTTCCGCGCCTTCCTCACCAACGTGGTGTCGGGCGAGATCAACCAGGGTGGCTCGACCATCACCCAGCAGCTGGTGAAGAACCGCATCCTCACCACCAAGCGCGACGTGAACCGCAAGATCCGTGAGATCGAGGACGCCCTGCGCCTCAACGAGAAGTTCTCGAAGGAGAAGATCCTCGAGGAGTACCTCAACACCGTGTACTTCGGGCAGGGCTCGTACGGGATCGAGGCGGCGGCGCGAAGGTTCTTCGTGATCCCCGATCCGAACGCGCTGTTCGGCTACCGGGGCAAGACGATGGAGGAGCTCACCATCGGGGAGGCCGCGCTGCTCGCGGGCGTGATCCAGAGTCCGGAGGGCAACAACCCGTTCTCGCACCCCGACATCGCGATCCGGCGTCGCGCCGACGTGCTGCGCGGTGAGGTCGACCAGGGCTACATCAACCAGGCCGAGGCCGACGCCGCCAACAACGAGCCGCTCCCGACGGTGCTGCCACAAGCCGAGCAACGGCCGACCAACTACCTCGTCGCCGAGGTGCAGGACCGGCTGCTGGCCGACCCGCGCCTCGGTGCCACCGAGAAGGAGCGCAGCGACAAGCTGCTCAAGGGTGGGCTGAAGGTGTACACGACCTTCAATCAGAACCTGCAGGGCATCGCCCAGGACGTGACCGCCAACGCGGCCGCCGTGCAGTCGCGCGGCGAAGGCTGGGAAGCGTCGCTGGTGTCCATCGATCCTGCGACCGGCATGGTGAAGGCGATGGTCGGCGGCCCCGACTTCCAGGGCGACCAGTACAACATCGCCACGCATCCCATCGGCCGTCAGCCCGGCTCCACGTGGAAGGTGATCACCCTCGCCGCCGCGCTGGCCAACGGCTACTCGCCCAACGACCAGGTCGACGGCACCGAGCCCTGCGCGGTGGAGTCGCAGTTCCCCGGCGTTCCCGTCAACCAGCTGCCGAACAACTCGGCCGACGGTGCAGAGAACGGCTTCCACACGCTCGCGCACTCGACCGCGGCGTCGATCAACTGCGCCTTCGTCCGCCTCTCGACGAGTGTGGGTCAGGACACCGTGATCGACATGGCGAAGCGGCTCGGGCTCACCCAGGACACCCTGCGGCGAATCCTCAACCTCTCGATCGGCACGATCGAAGCCACACCACTCGAGATGGCGACGGTGATGGCCACCATCGCCAACCTCGGCGTGAAGCAGACGCCGATCTTCGTGAGCAAGGTGGTCGACTCCCATGGCATCGCCATCATCGACGACAGCGCGCGACCGGGCGAGTCGGTGCTCCCCGCCGATGTCGCGGCCTGCGAGCAGAACGTGCTGCGCACCGTCATCACCGGTGGTACCGGCGGCGCGGCCGCGGTGGCGGGTCACACCGCGTACGGCAAGACCGGCACCACCGACCTGACGACCGACGCGTGGTTCATCGGCGCCACGAAGCAACTGGCCACCTCGGTGTGGTTCGGCTATCGGGCGCGGGCGATCCCGGGCGCCGGGTTCGGTGGCGCGAGCTCCGCCCCGATCTTCAGTGCGTTCATGAGCGCCGCGCTCGAGGGCGTCCCGGACGTCGGCCTGCCCGACCCCGGGCCGGTCTGCGCGCGCCCCGGCCAGACGGTGAACCCCGATGGCGGACGCAGCGCAGCGCCACCGGTGGTGATCCCACCGACTCCAGCACCCGTGCAGCTCCCGACGGTGCAGCAGGTCCCCACGCCGAGCCCCGCGGTGCAGGTGCCCGCCACGACGCGTCCGCCCGGCACGCTTCCCCCCGGCCAGTAGTGCGCGCGCCGCGTATCCTCCTGGTCGTGGCGACCGTCGGACCCGTGTGAGCGAAGACCTCGACATCCTCCTGACCGTGCAGGAGCGCGATCTCGCGCTCGAGCGGCTGCAGCACCGCCGCGACACGCTCCCCGAACGGGCCCGGCTCGTCCAGGCCGACGCGCAGGCCACGGCGCTCGCCGCCCGAGCACAGGCCATCACCGCCGAGCGGGACGCGCTCGCCCGCGACGAGACGAAGTTCGACGACGAAGCTCGCAGCCTCGAAGCAAAGGCGAAAGAGGTCGAGGCGCGCATGTACTCGGGTGAGATCAGCTCGCCACGGGAACTGCAGGCGATGCAGGCCGATGTCGAACAACTCCAGCGTCACCAGCGCGATGTCGAGAACCGCGAGCTCGAGGTGATGGAACAGCGCGAGCCGCTCGACGCCGAGCTCGCGACGCTCGCCGAGCGCCAGACCGCCGTCGCGGCCGAGCTGGCGGAGCTCGGGGCCTCCCTCGCCGATGCCGAGCGGGTGATCGACGCCGAGATGGAGGTGGAGCGAGACGCACGCGGTGCGCTGACCGTCGATCTCGATCCCAACCTGGTCGCCGCCTACGAGCGACGACGCGACACCGTGCAGGGCGTCGGGGTGGCTCGCCTCGTCGGCACCACCTGCCAGGGCTGCCACCTCTCGATCCCGGCCATCGAGGCCGAGCAGATCAAGAAGGCACCCGAAGGCTCGATCGCGTACTGCGACAACTGCGGCTGCATCCTGGTCCCATGACGACCGAGCCCCCAGCGAAGTCGCGCCGCGAGGGCTCGGGCGACCCTTCGCTGTTCGACCACGACGACGGCCGGCCGGGTCGATCGGGGGTCGATTCCGTCACTGTGTTCTTCGACGGCGGCTCGCGCGGCAACCCCGGCCCGTCGGCCATCGGCGCGGTCGTGGTCGACACCACGCTGGCGCCCCCCATGGCGATCGCCGAGGTGAGCGAGTCGATCGGTGTGACCACCAACAACGTTGCCGAGTACCGGGCGCTCATCGCCGGCCTCGAGGCTGCCCGGGCGCTCGGCGCCCGCTCTGTGAGCGTGCGCGGCGACTCCAAGCTCGTGATCGAGCAGGTCGTCGGGCGGTGGCGGGTGAAGCAACCGCATCTGAAGCCGTTGCACGCGCGTGCGTGCGAGTTGCTCAGCACGTTCGAGCACGTCGACCTCGAGCACGTTCGACGCGAGCGCAACACCGACGCCGACGCGCTGGTCAACGCCGCGCTCGACGCCGAGTGACGTCCGGACGCTGAGCCGAGCAGGGCCGCGGTCGTGCTGCTCTGGTACGTCGGGATGTCGGTGTTCCTCGTGGCCACCGTGTTCCGCAGTGTCGGGATCGACTACCGGCTCATCGCGCTCGGCGCGATGCTCCCGTTGCTCGTCGACCTGCCGCTCGGGTACCGCGCGTACGGTCACACGTTGCTGTTCGCGGTGGCGCTGCTCGCGGTCGTGATGATCGGCACCATCGGTCGTTCCCGCCTGCTCCGTCGCCGCTGGTTGTGCGTCCCGATCGGCGTGTTCGCGGGCCTGATCCTCTCGGGCGCGTTCGCGAACACCGACCTGTTCTGGTGGCCGTTCCTCGGGACGTCGTTCCCGCACGACCCGCTGCTGCCGGCCACCTGGGTGGTCGTGGTCGAGGAGCTGATCGGCCTCGTGGTGTGTTGGGTGCTCGTGGGGCAGTACGACCTCTACCTGCCCGGTCCGCGTCGCGACTTCTTCCGTACCGGCCGCCTCCGATCGGAGGCGTGAGGCGCTCGCGTCAGCCGGCCCGCACGGGGATCGTCGTACGCACCGGCTGCGCGGGCCGAGCGTGCGCGCCGGCGCCGTCGATCACGAAGCGACCCTCGCCGGGGCCGTCGGCCACCGGCATCCCGAGCGCATCGAGGAGCGCGTGGTCCTCCTCGGCTGTACGTCCTGTGGTGGTGAGGTAGTTGCCGATGATGAGCGCGTTGGCACCGGCGAGGAGGCCCATCGCCTGGAG
>JBEVIU010000145.1:0-8281 GCA_040510575.1 Acidimicrobiia bacterium
GCTGGATCAGAGCACTGGCGCGGACCTCGCCGCGCCGGTGCGCGCCGTGCTCGGTCCGTGCATCCATCCCGCGCGCTACGAGTTCGGCACCGCCGATCTCGAGCGCCTCGTCGCCCGGTTCGGCCCGCACGTCGCGGGTGTCACCGAGTGGGGCACGCCGGCCTTCGACCTCCCTGCCGCGGTCACGAGCGAGCTCGCGCGCGTCGGCGTGCGCGAGATCGCCGACGTCGAGGTGTGCACGGCGGAGTCGCTGCACCACTTCTCGCACCGACGCGACGGCATCACCGGCCGTCAGGCCGTCGTCGTGGTGCGCACCGCGTGAGCGCCGATGGTGAGACCCACGCGGCGGTGGCGGAGGCGGTGGCGGAGGTGCGCGAGCGGATCGCCGCGGCGGCGCGCCGCGCCGGGCGCGATGCCGCATCGGTCACGTTGGTCGCGGCGACCAAGACGGTCGACGTCGAGCGGGTGCGCGCGGTGATCGGAGCGGGCGTGGTCGACGTGGGGGAGAACCGCGCCCAGGAGCTGCTCGCGAAGGCGCCGGCGTGTGCCGACCTCCCGGCGCGCTGGCACTTCCTCGGGCAGCTCCAACGCAACAAGGTGCGAGCGCTGGCCCCGCACGTGAGCTGCTGGCAGAGCATCGACCGGGTCGCGGTCGGGGAGGAGATCGCCCGCCGTGCGCCGGGGGCGAGCGTGCTCGTCGAGGTCAACGTGGCGGGCGAGCCCCAGAAGGGGGGGTGCGCGCCCGGCGCCGCGCCGGCCCTCGTCGATGCACTCGCCGAGCTCGACCTCCGGGTCGTCGGCCTGATGGCGGTCCCGCCGCAAGGTGACGATCCCCGCCCGTGGTTCGCTGCGCTCCGGGAGCTGGGGGCTCGGCTCGGTGTGCCCGAGCTCTCGATGGGGATGAGCAGCGACTACGAATCGGCAGTGGAGGAGGGGGCGACGATGGTGCGCGTCGGCCGGGCCCTCTTCGGAGCACGACCCTGAACGCCTGAACGCCTGAACGCCTGAACGCCTGAACGCCGGCCTGAACGTCGGCCGACGCGTTGGCCGACCCGGAACGGGCACCGACGATAGGCTGACCCGCGAGGAGGGCGCACATGGCTTCAATGTGGCGTCGGGCCATGGTGTACCTGGGCCTCCAGGACGACGAGCCCGACTACAACGGCGACTACGAGTCCTACCCCGCGTACGGCGACACCGACGCGGGGGCCGATGCTGACGGTGCCGGCGACGACTACGCCGAGCGGCCCCGTCGCGACGTGGGCTACGACGCGGAGCCCGAGCCCGCCCGTGCAGCAGTCGGCACCGAGCGCCGCGCCGCGCCCAGCCGTGGTCGCGACGACCCGGCCCAACCCCCCACGCCGCGGCCGTCGGTCGTGCGCACGATCGGCCCCACCACGGCCGCGCGGGTCCACATCGTCGAGCCCCAGAGCTTCAACGACGCCCAGGAGGTCGGCGACCGCCTGAAGGCGAACCAGCCGGTGATCCTCAACCTCCAGGGTCTGCCGAAGGAGCTCCAGCGTCGCCTCATCGACTTCTCGAGCGGCCTCGCGTATGCGGTCGGCGGGCAGATGGCGAAGGTGAACGACCAGGTGTTCCTGCTGAAGCCGAGCGACGTCGAGGTCTCCCAAGAGGAGAAGGAGCGGTTGCAGGCGCGCGGCCTCTACCAGGCCTGAGCATGAGCGCCATCCTCGTCTGGGTCCTGACCGTCTACCTGGTGATCCTCGCGGGACGCGCCGTGTTGTCCTGGTTCCCCGTCCGCTCCGGCACCTTCCTCGCCGGCCTCAATTCCCTGTTGTTCGACCTCACCGAGCCCGTGCTGCGGCCGGTGCGGCGGGTGATCCCACCAGCTGGAATGCTCGACACGTCCTTTCTCGTCGTGTTCGTCGGGATCATGATCCTCCGCGGCGTGGTGGCCAGTAGCTGAGCCCCAGTCGGGTTGCCGGCATCGATCGCGGTCCTCGATCGATGGGGGGTCCGTCGCTACCATGACCATCATGGATGTGACTCCTCAAGAGCTTCGCGGCAGCGAGATCAAGGAAGCGTGGCGCGGGTACCACCGCGACGAGGTCGATGAGCTCCTCGAGCGCGCGGCCGTCACGATCGAGAACCTCGGCCAACAGCTCAGCACCGCGAGCTCGCGGCCCGCGCCCGAGCCGGCAGCCGCGTCGGTGCCGGTCAACCGCGACGACGCCGAGATGCTGCAACGCACCTTGTTGCTCGCACAGCGCGCGGCCGACGACGCAGTGAACGAGGCGCAGGCCCAGGCCCGCAAGCTCATCGAAGACTCCGAGGCGCGGGCGCAGGCGCTCGTGGGCGAAGCGGAGGCGAGTGCCCGCCGGATCGCCGAGAGCGAGCGCCGTCGCCTCGAGTCGGAGATCCAGGATCTCGCCACCCGGCGCGACACCTTGCAGGCCGACGCCGACGCGCTCGAGGAGTACGCGAGCGCGTACCGCGATCGCGTGCGGGCCGCCATCGAGGCCGATCTCGATCGGATCGGCAGCGGCGCCATCGAACCGCCCGGTGCCCGGCCCGAGATCCACGAGGTGGATGTCACGCCGGCCCCCGTGGTCGCCGCGGTCCGCGAGCCCGATCCCGCGCCCGAGCCCGAGATCGACGCGGAGCCCGACCACGACCGCGGCGCACAGTCCGAGCGCTACGGCGGCGACACCCGTGCGATCACGATCGACGCGCCGAGCGCCAGCGCGCTGGCGGCCGAGTCGATGCCGTCGGCGTCACCCGTGGCCGCCCCGCCCCGACCGGCCGAGCCCGAGTGGCCGCCGCCTGCGTCGCAAGCCGGTACCTCCAGCGCACCGATGGCGAGCAGCTCGTGGTTGTCGGCCAACGAAGACTGGGCGTCGAGTGACACGGCGCTCGAGACCGCGTTCGACGACCCGCCGCCGTGGGAGCAGGCCACTGCGACCCATGAGGCGTTCGCGTCCGACGTGCCGATGGAAGCGACCAGTGTCGACAGCGACTCGCTCGACGACGACGCGTTCTTCGCGTCGTTGCGTGATGCGGTGCGCGATGACGAGCCGCTCGGGCCCCGCGACGACGAGCCGACGGCGTTCTTCGACGACGAGCTCGCCGACGACCGTCGTCGGTTCCGCCGTCGCCGCTAGAGCTCTCGACTCGCGCGTCGCGACTCGCTACACGCGTTCGATCGACACGCCGACGGCATCGCCGTCGATCTCCGCCGTGTGCGATGCGTCGTCGGGGACGCGGTCACCTGCGACCAGCTCGAACTCGACCGCCAGCACCTCGCGCGCGATCCAGTCACGGTGCGCGTGCGCGGCAGCCTCGATCCGGCCACCGGCCCAGAGCTGGAGGCGGATTCGGTCGGCGATCTCGAGCCCGTCCTGCTTGCGGGTGTCGTTCACGAGTCGGATGATCTCGCGCGCGATGCCCTCGGCGCGCAGCTCGTCGTCGAGCGCCGTGTCGAGCGCCACCGCGTAGCCGTTGCCCTGCGCGAGCGCGAGCTCCTCGTGCGCCCGGGCACGCACCTCGACGTCGTCGGGTTCGAGGCTCACCGTGGTGCCGTCCGGGAGCGCGAGCTCGTACGAACCGTCGTCGGTGATCGCGCGCAGCACGGCAGCGGGATCGACGGTCGTGAGCGCGTCCTTCACCAGCGGCATGCGCTTCCCGACCTTGGGCCCGAGGGTGCGGAAATTCGGCAGCACCACGTGGTCGAGCAGGCCTTCGAGATCGGTGACGTACTCGAGCGTCTTCACGTTCAGCGCGTCGGCGATCTCACGAGTGACCTCGGCGGAGAAGCGCGCGCCGCCCGGCACCATGACGATCGCCCGGCGCAGGGGTTGGCGCACCTTCACCTTCGACTCGGTGCGGGCCGAGAGCCCGAGTGAGACGACCTCGCGGGCGCGTGTGATCTCGGCTTCGAGCTCGGAGTCGATGGCGTCGACGTCGGCAGTCGGCCAGTCGGAGAGGTGCACCGACTCGTCGGTGAGGCCGAGGGCGCGATGGAGCTCGTCGGCGAGGAACGGGGTGAACGGCGCGAGGAGCAACGCGATGGTCGACAGCGCTTCGTGGAGGGTGGCGTGCGCGTCGGCGTCGTTGCTGTTCCAGAAGCGCGACCGTGAGCGACGGACGTACCAGTTCGAGAGGTCGTCGACGCACGACTCGAGTGCCTGCGCGGCGCGCAGCGCGTCGAACGTCTCCAGCGAGTCGGTGACCGTGCGAACCGTCGAGTGCAGCCGCGAGCGGATCCAACGATCGAGGACCGCGGTGGGCGCGGGGCGTTCGGCGGTGTCGGTCGATGCGGGCTCCCAGCCGTCGAGGGTCGCGTAGGTCACGAAGAACCGGTAGGTCTCCCACAGCGTGACGAGCACGCGTCGTGTCGACTCGTCGATCCCCGCCTCGGACACCCGCTTGACCGTCCACGGCGAGCTGGTCGACGCGAAGTTCCACCGCAGCGCGTCGGCGCCGCGGGAGTCGAGGATGGTCCACGGGTCGATCACGTTGCCCCGCGACTTGGACATCTTCTGGCCGTCCTGGTCGACGAGCAGCCCGAGGCACAGCACGTTGCGGTACGGCGCGCGGTCGAACACGAGCGTGTTGACCGCGAGCAAGGAGTAGAACCACCCGCGCGTCTGGTCGATCGCCTCGCAGATGAAGTCGGCCGGGAAGCTCGCCGCGAACTGCTCGCTGTGCTCGAACGGCGCGTGGAACTGCGCGGCGGGCATCGATCCGGAGTCGAACCACGCGTCGAGCACCGGCTCGACCCGGTGCGCCCGGCCTCCGCACTCCGAGCAGGTGAGCACGACGTCGTCGACGGCGGGGCGGTGGAGGTCGAGGTCGGTCAGCTCGCGCCCGGCGCGTTCCGACAGCTCGGCGACCGAGCCGATGCAGTGGTCGTGGCCGCAGTCGTCGCAGCGCCACACGGGGAGCGGCGTGCCCCAGAAGCGATCGCGCGAGAGCGCCCAGTCGACGTTGTTCTCGAGCCAGTCGCCGAAGCGGCCGCGCTTGATGTGCTCCGGGTGCCAGGTGACCTGTTCGTTCTCGGCGAGCAGCTGCTCGCGGTGCGCCGACGTGCGCGCGAACCAGGTGGGCTTCGCCCAGTACACGAGGGGAGTGCTGCACCGCCAGCAGTGCGGGTAGGAGTGGGTGTAGTCGACCACCTTCACCACCAACCCGGCCGCGCTGAGGTCGTCGATGATCCTCGGGTCGGTGTCCTTCACGAAGGTGCGCGAGTACGGGACCCGCGGGTCGATGAAGGTGGCGGCCGGCCCGACCGGGTTCAGCATCGGGAGGCCTTCGCGTTCGGCGACGTCACGGTCGATCTCACCGAACGCGGGTGCGAGGTGCACGATGCCCGAGCCGTCGTCGACCGTGACGAAGTCGTCGGCCACCACACGCGGCACATACGGGGTCGTGGCGTCGTCGTCGAAGGGGAGCAGCTCGAACGGACGCGTGTAGTGCAGCCCCACCAGGTCGGACGCGGCGAGCGTGTCGACGATGACCGCGTCGTCGCCCAGCACGTCGCTGACCCGTGCTGCGGCGAGCACGACGTCGCGCGAGCCGTCGCCGAGGCGCGCGCGCACGTACTCGAGGTCGGGGCCGACTGCGGCGCCGACGTTCGACACGAGCGTCCACGGCGTGGTGGTCCACACGAGCAGGTCGAAGTCGCGATCGGGCACCGGGAACCGCACGTAGACCGAGGGTTCCGTGACGTCGCGGTACGCACCTGGTTGGCCGAGCTCGTGGCTCGACAGCGCGGTGCCACACCGCCCGCAGTAGGGCACGACCTTGGTGCCCTCGTAGATGTCGCCGTGGTCCCACATCTGGCGGAACTGCCACCAGACGCTCTCGATGAACTCGTTGGAGAGGGTCCAGTACGCGTCGGTGGTGTCGAGCCACATGCCGATGCGCGACGTGAGCGACGACCAGTCCTCGACGTAGCGGTGCACGGAGTTGCGGCACCGCTCGTTGAACTCGGCGATCCCGAAGTCTTCGATCTGGTGCTTGCTCGTGAAGCCGAGCTCCTTCTCGACCTCGACCTCGACCGGGAGACCGTGGCAGTCCCACCCTGCCTTGCGGGCCACGTAGCGGCCCCGCATCGTGTGGAATCGGGGGTAGAGGTCCTTGAAGAGCCGGGCCCAGACGTGATGGATCCCAGGGCGCCCGTTGGCGGTCGGCGGGCCCTCGTAGAACACCCACTCCGGAGCGCCCTTGCGCCGCCGCAGGCTCTCCTCGAACACGTCGTCGTGCCGCCAACGCTCGAGCACCGTCTGCTCGAGCGCGACGAGATCGAACGCGCCGACCGGTTCGAAGGGCATCCCCGTACTCTACGGTCGACGCCGCGGCGCACCCCGGGCACTATGCTCCACCGCTCGCTCCCCAGGGGAAGTGCGATGGCTGCCCGACCTGCACCGAAGAAGACGGCACCGCCGACGAAGGCTGCGCCCACGAAACGGGCGGTGTCCGCCGCCAAGGCGAGCCCCGCGAAGGCTGCGTCGGCGAAGAAGGCAGCGCCCGCGAAGCCGGCGCCCGCCAAGGCAGCGGCTGCGAAGAAGGCCGCGCCCGCCAAGGCTGCGCCGGCCAAGAAGGCTGCGCCGGCGAAGAAGCCCGTACCGACCAAGGCAGTGCCGGCCAAGGCCGCAGGCGCGTCGAAGGCTCCCGCGAAGAAGGCTCCCGCGAAGAAAGCAGCCGCGCCGGCCAAGGCTGCCCCGGTGAAGAAGGCTGCGCCGGCGAAGAAGGCGCCTGCGAAGGCCGCGGTCGCCGCGGAGAAGGCCGCGGAGAAGAAGGCGCCCGAGAAGACCTACGCCGACCGGCCGGTGCGGAAGTCCAACACGGTGCTCTGCCCGTTGTCGGGGTTCGAGGTGAAGCCCGAGAAGCCCAATCTCTCGCCGAAGACGATCGAGCGCTTGCGCGCCATGCTCGTCGAGGAGCGCGAGCGGCACCTGCACCAGGCCGACGAGCTCGCCGCCGAGGCGGAGGCGCTCGCGGCGGAGCGCGAGGGCGGCGACACCCAGTTCGACGAGGAGTCGGGCGAGGGCGACACCGTCAACGTCGAGCGCGAGCGCGACCTCCTGCTCTCCGCGTCGGCGCGCCAGACGGTCGACGAGATCGACGGCGCCCTCGAGCGCATCGCCGCGGGTACGTACGGCGTCTGCACCCCGGCGGGGCGTCGGATCTCGCTCGAGCGGCTCGAGGCGCTCCCGTACGCCGACACCTGCGTCGACTGCAAGGCGCGTGCAGAACGACGCCGATAGGCGCACGCGTCCCGGCCTCGCCGCTGCCATCGTCGTCGGGGTCGTCGCGGCCGACCTGCTCGCCAAGGTGTGGGCCGTCTCGGAGCTCTCCGACGGCCCGATCGCTGTCATCGGCGACGACATCGGGTTCCAACTCGCTCGCAACACCGGTGGCGCCTTCAGCATGTTCCAGGGGTTCACGCCCCTCCTCGCGATCGTTGCCGGCGTCGTCGCGTACTTCCTCGTGCGCGCGGTGCGTCGCACCGAGGACACGCTGCTCGTGGTCGCGCTGTCGTTGGTGCTGGGCGGCGCGCTCGGCAACCTGTTGGATCGGTTGTTCCGGAGCCCCGGCTTCCTGCGCGGTGCCGTGGTCGACTTCGTCCACGTCGGGTCGTTCCCGACCTTCAACGTCGCCGACGCCGCCATCACGATCGGCGCGATCCTCGTGATCGTGTGGGCGATCTTCGGACAACCGAACGGTGAGCCGCCTCCGTGGCCGAACGGCGAAGACGAAGCCAGTGCCTGAGGAGCTGCCGGTGCCGCCGGCGCTGGCGGGGGAGCGGATCGACCGTGCGGTCGCGATGCTCACCGGGTGGAGCCGCAGTGAGGTGCAGGTGCTGGTCGCAGAGGGCGCCGTGCTCGTCGACGGTGCGACGGTGGCAAAGAGCCGCAAGCTCGAAGAGGGTGAGATCATCGAGTTGCTCGGTGAGCCGCAAGGGCCGGGGCTCCCCGCTGCGGATCCCGCGGTGACGATCGTGGTCCGGTACGAGGACCCCGACGTGGTGGTGGTGGCGAAGCCGGCGGGCCTCGTCGTCCATCCGGGTGCGGGGCATCCCGATGGCACGCTCGTGAACGGTCTCCTCGCTCGGTATCCGGAGATCGCGACGGTCGGTGAGCCGCAGCGCCCGGGGATCGTGCACCGCCTCGACCGTGACACCAGCGGGCTGATGGTCGTGGCCCGGACGCCGGCCGCGTACGCCGGTCTGGTGGACGCGCTGGCCGCGCACGAGGTCGAGCGGGAGTACGTCGCCCTCGTGTGGGGGCATCCCGAGAACGCCCGCGGTGTGATCGAC